>DUCU01000067.1 GCA_012959605.1 Dehalococcoidia bacterium
CACGTCTTACGACGTCGGGCCAAATATTCGCATTAGACGACGCCAGGCCGCAGCATCGCAGGCCCAGATAATAGTGGCGAGGCAACCCAGCGTCAACTGCCAGCCTATTTGACAAGCAGATGCGCATGATTAGAATGTCAGAAGCCGATTTAAAACGAGGACATAAACATGCTCAAGCACTTTGGCAGCTTGTATGCCGGACACGTGGACCTGGGCGACCTGGGACTAGGGGCAACGGCCCTCAATGACCGTCGCTTTCCAAACGAACATTTGATTACTATCTATGACCGTGTCGAGAAACTGGTCAAAGTTATGGATGACCTTGGCTACCACAGCTTCTGGGCTGCGGAACACCATTTCCAACACGAGGGCAATGAGACTATACCGAACCTGCTGTTGCTGTACGTGCACCTAGCCAACATCACCAAGAACCTGAAATTTGGCTGTGGCTTCAACATCAACACCATGTGGCACCCGCTGCGACTGGCCGAGGACTATGCCACTGCCGATATCCTGACCAATGGGCGGGTCATCTTTGGCGTGGGCCGTGGTTATCACTCCCGCGAGGTCAACACCTTCGGAGTGCCCAGTATCGACATCGATAACGAACTCAACCGTGAGATCTTCGAAGAACAGATTGAGATCATCATGAAAGCCTTCAACGAGGAATCCTTCTCCCACAAGGGCAAGCACTACACGCTTCCGCCAGAGGTCCCCTACCGGGGATACACCCTGAAGGAGCTCACGTTGGTTCCTCGACCCAAGAACCTTCCAGTCGAGACCTGGCAGCCAATGGTCAGCGCCAGCCAACAGGCCATGGATTTCATGGCCAAGCACGGCATCCAGCCAGTGGTTGGCGGTGGCGCAGTCACGGGCGGTCCGTCCGAAGAAATCATCAAGCGCTGGACCGATACGCTGGTAAACCACGGCTACAAAGACATCCAACTGGGCAGCAGGCTAACCATTGGATTGCCCACGTTCATCGCCGATTCTGAGAAAGAGGCTATTGAGCAGTCACGAAAATACCTGGAAGAGGACATGAAAATGTTTGGGCCTCTGGGCTTCTTCCGGGGCTTCAGTCAAGAGATGCTGGACGCTCTGAACGATCCCAAGCGCGCACCCACCGCCGGGCTGCCCACCATGGAAGATGCCGTAGCGGCGGGTTCCTGGCTCTGTGGAACTTCCGAGCAGATCACGGAAAAGATCATGGATATCCAGGACCGGTACCCCGGTCTGGAGTACATGCACGTGGGCTGCGGCCGCCAGGGCACTCCATTGGAAGTGATGATTGAACAGTTGGAGCGGTTCGGCAAAGAGGTCATGCCCAAGTTCCGCGCCAAAGCGGATTAACCTCATAGGCGATTCAACCCGGACTTCGGGGGTGACGCACGCGCGCCGGTTGATTACCCCGTACCCGTTGTTTGATGAAAGTAACTGAAGGAACGTAGATGAACGAGCCGATTGAACCGGATCGTCCAGATGCATTGGCAAGTCCCGAGGGGCCTTCGGAGGGCGAGATCCCTGACATATCGCCTCAATCGCCCAAATCCAGGTGGGCGGCATTAGAAGTGCTGTGGGTCGCCTTACGGCTTGGTCTCACTTCATTCGGCGGCCCCATCGCCCATCTAGGATATTTTCGTGAAGAGTATGTCCTCCAGAGGCGTTGGCTGGACGAGACCAGCTATGCGGACGTGGTGGCTCTATGCCAATTCTTACCGGGTCCGGCCAGCAGCCAGGTGGGCATTGCCGTTGGTTACATCCGCTCCGGGATGGCGGGCGGGCTGGCAGCTTGGATTGGATTCACCTTGCCATCGGCGTTGGCTCTGATGCTGTTCGCCTACGGAGTGGAGGAGTTCGATGTCATTGACGCTGGCTGGCTGCACGGACTGAAGCTGGCGGCGGTGGCGGTGGTGGCCCAGGCAGTTTGGGGCATGGGTAGGAATCTTGCGCTGGACCGGGATAGGGCGACCATCGTAATCGTGGCTGCTGTTGCGGCTCTGGCCTGGCAGTCTGCAATCATGCAGGTCTTGATAATCCTGGTGTCGGGATTCGTCGGCTGGAAGATCCTCAAGGTGGATGCCGTCCAGAGTAGCAAGGACTCCCTTTCGACGTTCATTCCTAAGTGGATGGGCATCGTTGCGCTAGTGGTCTTCTTCGTGATACTGGCCGGATTACCATTGGCACGACAATTGGAATCGAGCCACACGCTGGCAATCTTCGATAGCTTCTTCCGTTCCGGCTCACTGGTTTTTGGTGGTGGACACGTGGTGCTGCCACTGCTCCAGTCTGAGGTGGTCGGACCCGGATGGATGACCAACGCTGAGTTTGTGGCAGGCTACGGAGCAACACAGGCTGTACCAGGCCCTCTGTTCACCTTCAGCGCTTATCTGGGCGCAGTAATCAGTCCGGGGCCGCAAGGTGTCGTCGGCGGCGGGCTGGCTCTGGTCGCGATATTCCTACCCTCGTTCCTGCTGATAACCGGAGTCCTGCCATTTTGGGACCTCTTACGCAGGCGAGACGTCTTTCGACGAGCCTTGAATGGAGTCAACGCCGCAGTAGTGGGACTACTGCTCGCCGCCCTCTACAATCCAGTCTGGACCAGCGCGGTCGAAACGCCCGAGGACTTTGCCTTGGCCATTAGCGCTCTGGGGCTGCTGATGTTTTGGAAGACCCCGCCTTGGATGGTGGTGTCCCTAGCCGCTGGCGGGGGCGCAGCGATCGCCTACACCTGAGTCACTGAGTGAGGCAAATACGCTCTGCGCGGAACCTGGAAATTGAAACGAGGCACAATATAACAGGTTGAATCCATGGAAAGCCCAAGGTCTCCCCAACATTCTTTCTCTTGTTTCTCGCGTTTAGGGGCATTTCTCACTATGTCATCGGTGCTCATGTTGGGACCGCTATTGGTGGAGTTAGCCGGCGAGTTCCATACTTCAGTGGCTGTTGCCGGGCAACTGGCAGGAGCTACCTCCATCGCCTGGGGAATTACGGGGCCATTAATAGGCCCGATTTCCGATTCCTATGGTAGACCGCTAGTGCTCTTCACCGGCGTGATGCTCCTTGGAGTGGGATTCCTAGGGTCGGTCGTAGCCTGGAACTATGGTTCCCTACTGGGGTTCCGGCTACTGACAGGGGTGGCTACAGCGATGGTTTCTCCCACCTCTATCGCGGCGGTGGCCGACATTTTTCCACCGGAAGGCCGAGGCAAGGCCATCGGCTGGATTATGACCGCCTCTGGTATCAGCGCCGCTATAGGAGTAGCTATGGTAACTCTCTTACTGGATGTAGGCGGTTGGCGCCTACATTTTTGGTCTTCGGGGGCATGAC
>DUCU01000068.1:0-1092 GCA_012959605.1 Dehalococcoidia bacterium
GGAAATAAAAAGAGAGGCCTGCCGGTTAATCGGCAGGCCTCTCTTTTTATTTCCACTGAGTTGTTGGTTTTAGTTGTTGAGGTCGTGGAAAGCCGTCAGGGCGGCGGTGATTCCGTCGCCAACGGCTGCGCCAAGCTGGCGCGTCGACTCTGCCCGGGCATCGCCACAGGCGTAAACCCCAGGTATCGCGGTTCTCATGTTGATGTCGGTACAAACGTGGCCGCCGGAGTCCAACTCCAGCAACCCCTTGAGGTACTCGGTGTTGGGGTGGAAGCCCACGTAGATGAACGCAGCGGCCATGGGGTACTCGTAGACTTCATCTGTCTTCAGGTTCTTGACCAAGGCACGGTCAAGGGTCTGGTCGCCTCTGAACTCCTCAACCACGTGGCTCCAGAGAAATTTCACCTTGTCGTTGGCAAAGGCGCGCTCCTGTATGATCTTGGCAGCCCGGAGCTCGTCCCGGCGGTGGATGAACGTGACGGAATTGACGATGCCGGTCAAATAATGACCTTCGTCCAGGGCAGCGTCACCGCCACCAACAACCACCACGTCTTGGCCGCGGAAGAAGTTGCCGTCACAGACCGCGCAGTAAGAAACTCCGCGTCCGGCCAGGGCATCTTCTCCGGATACTCCCAGTTTGTTGTGGGCCCCGCCGGTGGCAATGATTATTGCCTTGGCAGTAAAATCGCGGTCGTCGGTGTGAATCGTCTTGATTGGCAGTTCAATGCCATCAATTCCAATCACTTCCGTGTATTCGATCTCAGCCCCAAATTTGGTGGTTTGCTGTTCCATCCTTATGGATAATTCCTGGCCCTTTATGCCATCTGGAAAGCCGGGATAGTTTTCAATTTCATCTGTGATTAGCAACTGGCCGCCTGGGCCCAACTGCTCCAGGATTATTGTTTTCAACATTGCTCTGGTGGTGTAAAGACCGGCGGACAAGCCACCGGCTCCGGCCCCCAGAATCGCGACATCGTAATCTGCTTCCATCTATGCCGTTTTTTCTCCCTAAATGTTTGCTTAGAAATTGTACCGGGCTAGTTTATCAAATAATTGCCCAGAGCTTTAGCCGGTCACCTGGTGCCTTAGCCA
>DUCU01000068.1:1124-3312 GCA_012959605.1 Dehalococcoidia bacterium
TTATTTGCAGCCCTTCTTCCAAACTGATCTTAGGAGACCAGTCCAATTCCTTGGCCGCTCGCGACCAATCCAACGCTATCTGGTAGACCTCTCCGGTTCGTTGGGGCGCATATAGCGGGTCCCACTTGTATCCTATTATGCTTCGCAGCATCTCAAAGATTTTGGTTACGTTGGTTGCCTCTGCGGTGGCAATATTAATCGTCATTCCGTCGCCGCGGTCAATGGCTGCGATGTTGGCGTCGACCACGTCAGATACCGATATAAAATCGCGTTGCTGCGTGCCGTCACCAAAAATCTGAGGTTGTTTGCCGTCCAGCATAGCCTGGCAAAAGATGGCGATAACGCCAGCCTCGCCATGGGGGTCTTGCCGCGGACCGTAGACATTGCCGTACCGCAACGACGTAAAATTCAAACGGTATTGGCGGTAATAATATTCCAGGTATTGCTCGGCGATCCACTTGGACATGCCGTACGGGGAGACGGGTACCGGCACCGTGTCATCCATGCAGGGAATCTTGTCCGGGTCTCCATACAGTGCACCGCCGGTGCAGGAATAGATGACCTTTTCAACGCCAACCCGGCGAGAGGCTTCAAGGACCTGCATTGTGCCGATCACGTTGGCATTGGTGTCATCGATAGGATTTTTGGTCGACTTGGTGACACTGGTTTGGGCGGCCATGTGGAACACCAGGTCTGGCTGCTCCCGCTGGATAATCTCGCCCATGGTCTTCTGGGTGATATCGGTGTGGTGAAAGACCGCACCGGAGTTAAGATTCTTAATCTTGCCGGAACTCAAATCGTCCATCACGACGACTTTATATTCCAGTTCCAGTAATCGGTCGACCATGTGGGAGCCAATGAAACCGGCTCCGCCGGTCACCAGGGCTTTTATCCCGTCTGTCATCCGTACCTCTTGGGGTTGCACAACAGGGTTCGGCGGTTGCGAAAATCAGAAAGAAAATAAATCGGAATCTGTAGAATAACCCTGCTGCATTAGTATCATAAACCCAAGAGGATGGCAGTTCAACGCCGCAATGTGCACATGGGCGGTCGCCAGCTACGACCGGAACCATTTCTGATTAGCACGTTACCAGATGGAGCGCGACTTCAATCTGTGTTAAAGTTTTTGCGCCTGCCACAGGCACACATTACGAGAATACGAAACACACCAACTTGAGGAGGTCGGCACATGGCCGAACAGATAGGATTTATTGGATTGGGAATCATGGGGAAGCCCATGGCCCGCAACCTGCTCAAGGCGGGATACTCCTTGACTGTCTATGACATTGTGGGGAGCAACCAAGAAGAGATAGTAACCGACGGCGCCACTGGCGTTTCCTCCAGCAAAGAAGTGGCCGCAGCCAGTGACATCATAATCACCATGCTGCCTGACTCGGCAGACTCTGAAAAAGTCATTCTGGGTCTTGACGGAGTGTTGGCCGGAGCCAAGTCTGGCTCGGTGATTATTGATATGAGTTCCATTGCCCCTCTGGTTTCCCAGCGTATCGCCGCTGCTTGCGCGGAGAAGGGTGTGGATATGCTGGACGCGCCGGTCAGCGGTGGCGAACCTGGAGCTGTTGCCGGTACGTTGGCGGTCATGGTTGGCGGAAAGCAGGAAGTTTTTGATAAGAACTTGGACCTGATGAACGTCATGGGCGGCAATGTGGTACTCACCGGAGACATTGGCGCTGGTGGAGTGACCAAACTGGCTAACCAGATCATCGTGGCTGCCAATATTGAGGCGCTAAGCGAGGCCATGGTGCTGTCCCAGAAGGCCGGAGTGGACCCGGAGCGGGTCTTCAATGCCATCAGGGGCGGTCTGGCCGGTTCTGCAGTGATGGAGGCGAAAGCCCCCATGATGCTGAATCGAAACTTCCAGGCCGGCTTCCGAATTCGCCTGCACCAGAAAGACCTCAGGAATGTCTTGCAGACCGCTCAGGAGCTGAACATTCCCCTGCCGGTGACAGCTCTGGTACAGCAAATATTGGGTGCTCTGATCAATGACGGCGAGTCTGAATCAGACCACTCGGCCATCGTGAAGTTTATTGAAGACTTGGCCAAGGTAGAAGTAAAAGCCGGCGGTTAATTGGGAAGACCTGGCCATGATAGAGGTTTAGTCTGGCGGTTAATCTTCTAGAACTTTAAACCGGGCGTCCCGCCAGTTCAGGGCCGCCCGGAGTCCGTTTGC
>DUCU01000069.1 GCA_012959605.1 Dehalococcoidia bacterium
CAGTGTCGGTCAGAATCAGCAATAGGTCGGCACCCACCAAGTTGGCCACCAGGGCGGAGAGGCGGTCGTTATCGCCAAACACCTCGCCAATCTCGTCCACGGCCACCACGTCATTTTCATTGACTACCGGTACAACTCTCAGTTCCAGCAGCCTCTGCAGCGTGTTACCCACGTTTAGATAAGACTGCCTATTGGAGAGGTCGGGGATGGTCAGCAAGGTCTGGGCTATCTGCGCGCCGTGTTTGGCAAACATCTCTTGGTAGGTGTGCATCAGCCGGCTCTGTCCCACGGCGGCAAAAACTTGGCGGGACGAGATGTCTGATCCAACGTCTTTAGTAATCGACCCCAACGTCGACCGGCCAGCGGCAATCGCCCCTGAGGTTACCAAAAGCACCTCTCCGTAGGCGTCACGAATCTGGCACAGTTGGCGCACCAAATCAGCCATCATCTCTGCGTCCAAGCCTGCCTCACTGGTGAGGGCGCTGGTCCCGGCCTTGACCACGATTCGACGATAACGGAGGGTGCTGGAACTCAAGCCCGGGTCTGTAGACTTGGGCTCAATCACAGGTTGGTTGTCTTGACTTGCTCTGGCCATTATCTGGTGGTTGGAGGTCTAAAATAGGGGGGGGAATTGGCGGTTCAAGGCCGCCAAGCACGATAATTATTATAACACGCACCCATCGTGGAACTTGGAAGGAGTCGGCGGCAGTTGTGCTGGCGCCACCTGGTTATGCGTCGTCGGATTCCTTATCCAGGCCCAGTCCGCGCCGGACGGCGTAAGCAGCAGCTTCGGTGCGATTAGCGGAATCGGTTTTATTCAGAATGCTTCTCACGTGATTTCCAACGGTGTTGACGCTGATGAACAAATCCTCGGCTATCTCCCGGTCCAGCTTGCCTGCGGCAACCAAGCCGAACACTTCCACTTCACGTTGGGTGAGACCATCGGAAAACGCAGGAGCACGTGCTGGCCGACCTACGAATTTTTCTTGAAGCTCTATTATTTTCGCCACTAACGGAGCATTGCCCAACTCGATGGCTATACCCCTGGCCTCATCTAGTAGCGACGTGGCTTTTGCAACATCGCCCGCTGAATTGCGTCGAATCAGACAATCTGATAGGTCATAACAGGACCATACCAGATCGTGTCGATTTCCAGAGTCACGGCTAAAAATCCGTGCGTTTTCAAAATGAGCTACCGCCACCGCCGCGGTAGGTCTGGCCCTGACCATCGGCGTAGCAATGCCCGGTTATGCCAGCGCGGACGTTCCTTCGGTATCAAACCGCGGAGGTTCTCTCTTCGCAAACGTGACCAACGACCACACCTTGGTCTTTGGTACCGCTACCGATTACGTCAGTGCTCCCGCCAAACTGATTGCCAAATCTAGTGACGACATTTGGAATGACGACTTCACTCTGGTCTACGCCACGGTTGAAGACCTGGGCAGCGTAGCCGTCAACCCGTCTGCCGAGCCGACGATCAAAACCGCCAGAATGAGCCACTTTCCCTCCAACGACTTCAAAAATTGGTTTTAGAACGTTTTAAGAACGGATCACTATCGGCGACCTCCATGATTCCGGCATGTGGAACGACGATTTCGCCGAGAGAAATTCCTCCTCTCTCTTCTCTCGGAGCCGCCCGGCAAGTCGGCTCAAAAGCCCTAGCCTTTCGGTGGTCTGGGGCTTTTTTATTTGCAAGACCCGTTGACCCCAAACGTCAGAATGAACTTGTAACAAGGGGGTTAAGGTCATAGAATGGTGTGAAAGGGGCTGGATTTTTTACCAGCCCCTTTTCCGGCGTGCAAATTTATGTTTCATACGATTTTCGCCGAATCAACCACGGAGCCCGAAGCCACATAATGACCCTTAAGGGAGTTCTGGAATTACTGGAGCACCACCCCGAACACCGGAATAACGTCGATGTCTCGAGTAAAGCGGGCGGTCAACCCAGCGGAGAAACGTCGGTAACCGTTCGTCAGGGGGCCCGGTCGGCATTTCTGGCATCTTTGTGGTGCCGTCAGCAAGGTCCGATGTTGGTGGTTACTCCTCGCCCGGACGATGCGCGGCGTCTCCATGACCAGTTACTCACCTACCTGGGCGAAGACCATCCGATTCATCTGCTGCCCGAGCCGGAAGTCCTCCCTTATGAGCGGCTGGCTGTAGACGCCAACACTACCAACCAGCGTTTGACCGCGTTGGCCGCCTTGGCCACAACCAGTAAAATTGCGTCGGACGCGGCCGAGGCCTACCCCTTGGTCATCTGTTCCGTGGGTTCGGCACTGCTATACACCCTGCCGCCAGAGTTGATGGCCGGCGTTTTCCCAGCCACCGGAGAACTGAGCGTTTGGAAGAAGGGCGACCGCATCCGCATAGAAAGTGTCTTGGGCCAGTGGCTGGAACTTGGTTACCACAACGAGCCGGTAGTGGAGGCTCCGGGCAGCTTCAGTCACCGAGGCGGAATCCTGGACGTGTATCCCACCGGCTCAGAATGGCCTCTACGGATCGAACTGTGGGATGACGAGATTGACACGATTCGTTACTTTGACCCGGTATCGCAGCGGTCGATCCGTCCCGCTGAGGAAGTCCGCTTGGCTCCGGCCAGAGAGCAACTACCCGGTCTGGCTGATCAGGAGATGGTTGCCGCCCGGATCGACGCCCTTGATTACGCCAAGTGCGGTGAGGAAATCCGAGACCGCATGGCCGAGGAACTCTCGCAACTGACATCCTCACCCAACCCTGAGACCCTTTCTTTCTACAACGGGTTGGTCAACTGCTCCCACTTAATGGAGTACATCGGGGCCGACGGCCTGGTGGTGTTGGAGCGCTCCGGCCGGGTGGAAGCAGAAGCCCTGGAATTAGAAGAGCGCTTTGAACGCATGCGAGAAGCACGGGAAGAACGTGGCGAGTTGCCAGTTAATTTCCCGTCGCCTCACATGGATTGGGAAGAATTCTCCAATCGGCTGGAAGGCGTGCCCCAGATGCAATTGCAGACTTGGGTGGGCGACGACGAAGACAAGATTTTCCGGTCCTCTACCCAGTATTACGGCAAGCTGGAAGACCTGGTGGCAGACGTACATCGGTATCAGGCAACCAACACTGCCGTGGTGGCCGTCACCCAACACCAAGGCCGTGTTGCTGAGATCCTGGAACTAGGAGGCATAGGTGTAAACCAGGTCGATTCACTCGAATCGATCCCATCTCCAGGCCAGGTTTTCTTGATTTCCGGCTCGCTGCGTGACGGTTGGACGGTCGAGCTGCCCGGCGATTCCAAACTGCCAAAATCTCTGGTTCTG
>DUCU01000070.1 GCA_012959605.1 Dehalococcoidia bacterium
ATAGTCTGGGCCGACGTTGAATACCTCTGGGCCGAACGCCTAGCCGATGACTCAGCCAACGGCCACCTAGGGGATTACGAGAAGATTTATATTGAGACTCTGCGGAGTAGATGGGGGGAGGATGGTGGTGGGTGATGAGGGTTGGGTAGGGTCTAAGTAGGTAGTTTTAGTTTATATTCTCCTCCCCAACTCAGTAATCATCTAGACATGTGGTATGCGATAATCGCGTTATGCATATAGAGCCACTCAATGTAGAGCGGTTCCGAAGTATCCAAAACCTCTCACTCACATTTACCTGGATGATGTTGTCCTGACTCACGCCCTAATGGCCTCCAAACATGCCCCAGTTCTGATAGATTGACTTACAAGTTATCAGATAACAGCGAGATTGAAGCAGATTGGAGGAACAGGGAGATGCCCTACGCAGATATTCCCGGAGTGCGACTCTGGTTCACTGACACAGCCGGCATGGACGACGACAAACGGACTCCGGTGGTGTTCCTCCATGCTGCGTCCGGCAACACAGATTGTTGGGTCAACCAAGAACCCGTCTTCATTGCTGCCGGTTACCGCTGTGTGGCCTACGACCGCCGCAACTGGGGCCGCTCGGAAGTCACCGAAACGAAGGCCGAACCGGGCTCTGCTGCCGACGACCTGGAAGCGTTTGCGGACCACCTGGGCCTAAAGCGATTCCACCTAGTGGCCACGGCCTTGGGCGGAATCGTCGGCCTGGATTACACGGTGGAATACCCGGAGCGGGTGATCAGCCTGAGCGTCTCCAGTAGCTTTACCGGTGTGTCTGATGCGTCTTACATGGAAGTACAAACTCGACTGCGGCCGCCGGAGATTTCGAACTTGCCCATTGTCCTCAGGGAGGTTGGGCCGTCGTACCGGGTGTCCAGCCCGGAGGGTGTGGCCAAGTGGCTCGAGATAGAAGAAGCCAGCCGCCACGAGATTACCCCGGAGCAGGGTCAAAACGCCCGCAACCCCATGACCTTTGCCCGCTTGGAGCAGATGAAAACGCCGGTGTTAATGCTGACCGGCGGCGCCGACTTACTCTCGCCCCCCACAATGATGAAGATCGTGGCCGACCACATACCCGGCTCCAGCTTTGGCGTGGTCCCCGAGGCCGGTCACGCCGCCTTTTGGGAGCAATCAGAAGCCTGGAACAAGCTGGTGCTGGACTTCATCGGTGAGTACGAGGGGTAAAAACGGAACTCCATTGCGTCAAAACCAGCGCAACTTGTTGGCGCAGTGGATTCCTGCCTTCGCCGGAAAGACGAGTGGGGTCAGGCCCCGAGCCAAGCTGTAGAGGCTGGTTTATAACCCGCCTTGCAAAGTTAGGCCAAACCTCATCGAGTCAGTCTGCCGTGAGCGGATGTTGTTTGGTTGCCACGGGTAGATGACTTCAGACAAACAGGGCAGGTTAAAAACCTGCCCCTACGCCACAGACGTCGACGATATGGGGTCGGCAGTCGGGCAACTAGGCGAGCCGAGCTGTAGGGGCTGGCTTATAACCCGACTTGCAAAGAAAGGGCAACTCCCACCTGCGCAAAAAACCACGTCCTTCGGCAGGCCCAGGTTGAGCGGTCGTCATCTACCTAACTACGGGCGGTCTTATGGCCTTTGACACTGCGCCAAAGAGTCTCTTGAGTATAGGGGGCGTCGATGTGCCGAATGCCAGTTGCGGAGATTGCGTTCATCACTGCATTAGCTATCGCTGGTGGAGAAGGCACGGTTGAGACGGAGCCGATTCCCTTGGCCCCCAATGGGTTGGTCGGTGAAATTGTATCGACGGTATCTAGTATCAAATCTGGAATGTGTATGGCCCGAGGAATCGCGTAATCTAGGAAGCTGGCCGTAAGCGGTTGGCCGTCTTCGCTGTAGATTATTTGCTCGATCAACGCCTGCCCTATCCCCTGGGCGATTCCGCCATGAATTTGGCCTTCCACAATCATTGGATTCACGATTTGACCACAGTCGTGCACGCCTACATAGCGAAGAATCTTGATTGCGAATGTCTCTGGATTCACCTCAACGACAACCACATGAGCGCCGAATGACACAGGACTCTGGGCGAGGGTGTACTCGTTCAGGAAATCCAGACCCGGCTCCATCCCCGGCGGCAAAGAATTCGGGTCATCGGCTATTTTTGCCAGCTGCACAAGATCGATTTCTTGGTCTGGATGGTGGCGATTAAAGAATTTCCCTCCCTGGAAAGTGAGATCTTGGGTGGGACAAGCCAGCTGGTGACACGCCAGGAGCGACAATTTTTCACGTGCGGCTTGCAGCGCTTGCTGAACGGCCGACCCGCCGATGATAACGCCTCTACTGGCGCTGGTACCTATTCCATGGGGGAATATTGAACTGTCGCTGTGGAGCACCCGAACATCCTCCGGTTCCACCCCAAGCATATCTGCAGTGATCTGGGCAAAGGTCGTTTCCGTGCCTTGACCGTGGGGAGACACGCCGGTGTAAACGTCGACCCGACCGGACCGATCAATCTTCACCTCCGCATTTTCAGTGCGATGCTCCCCACCTGCTCCGGAGGATTTTATGAATGTCGCCAGGCCAATACCCAAGAGAGGCTCGTGCGGTTTTCTCTGACGCTTTCTCTCTTGCAAATCGGAATATTCCGCCAGTTCCAAGGCCCGATTTAAAACTTGATCATAATCGCCAGAATCGTACATGTTTCCGGTGCAAGATTGGTACGGGAACGATGTTTTGGGTATGTAGTTAATGCGTCTTACGGCAACTGGATCCAGGTTTAAATCCTGGGCGATCAGGTCCATGGTCCGTTCGATGCTGAAGGCCGCTTCCGGGCTTCCGGTACCTCGGTAGGCGGCGACCGGGGTTTTGTTGGTGATGACTCCGAGGATATCTGCCCTCACAGCGGAAATATCGTAAGGGCCCGTTATCCGGCGTGCGGCATTGAACAGAGGAAAGGGAGCCGTGAAATAGAAATAGGCGCCAATGTCCGCAAGGATATTTGCCCGAATCCCCAATAGCTTGCCATCGCTTTTGACTGCCGCTTCCACATCCAAACGCATGCCCCTGCCGTGGTAGGTCAGCAGGTTCTCCTGACGTTGTTCTATCCATTTGACGGGTCTCTGCGACCGCAACGAAAGAAAGGGTATCAGGATATCTTCCGAGAATAGGCAGTCCTTTATTCCAAAGCTGCCGCCCACGTCTGGGGCCACAACGCGAATGGTTTCCACCGGTCTGTTAAAGGATTGAGCCAAATACCGTTGGACCTGATGAGGGGCTTGGGTGGAATCCCAAACAGTCAGCAGGTCTGTTACGGGATCATAATCAGCAACAACGCCTCTAGGTTCCATGGGGGATGGGGCGAGTCTGGGTATTTGGTACCTTTGGCGGACAATATGATCAGCCTGGGTAAAGGCCTGGTCAATATCGCCGCCTTGCTGGACCGACCGAATCGCCACATTGGTCCCTAAATTCTGGTGAATTATCGGTGTATCCGGATCGATTGCCAGTTCCGGGTTGATGACCGGAGCAAGAGGCTCGTAATCCACGTCCACCAATTCTGCGCCGTCTCTTGCCAAGTATGGGTTCTCTGCCACAACGACAGCTACCGGTTGGCCAACGTAGCAAACCTTGTCTTGGGCCAAGACCGGATGTTCCGGGGGATTGAATTCGTCCACAGAGCGATCGCCCATGGGCCTGATGGGTATGTTCGGCAACACACCTACCAAATCCGCCCCCGTGATAACATCCACGACCCCTTGCAACTCGCGTGCCTGGTTAGTACTGATTGAGCGAATGAGAGCGTGGGAATGGTCGCTGCGAATCACAACGGCGTGGAGCATATTCGGTATTTTCACGTCATCGATGTAAACACCATTTCCGGTGATTAACCTAGCATCCTCAAACCTTTTGATTGGCTTTCCGACGTAACTCAATCTTCATCTCCTAATTTTCGACGAAATTGTTCGTAACATAAATCAGCGTGCAGGACTTGGAGATACAAATATACCACCTATAAATGACAATCGCTGTGCCGATATAAAGGAAATATGTGGCCCGATGATTCCTGCATTCGCAGGAAAGACGTGGAGGTCCGGCAACGAGTCGAGGGTAACTGTAGGGGCGGGTTTATAACCCGCCCTGGCATCGGGTAGGCCGAACCTCATCAAGGCAGACGGCCGTGGGCGCGGGACATCTGGTTGCCACAGTGAGATGACCTCAGACAATCAGGGAAGGTTTCCAACCTGCCCCTACGCCAAACTCGTCGTCGACGATAATGTCTTCCAATTGAAAATGGGCATCCCGATTACATCAGGATGCCCATTTTTGTTTTCGCAGCCGAGAGGAACTTATTGCTTTTTGGCGAAGTCTCTTAGTTGGCCGAAATCTGCTTTGAAGCCTTCGGTCAGGGCACGGCGGTCGGTGCCGTGGAGGATGAAACGCGCGCCTTGGGAGATCCAGTACTCGGACAGGTCGGGTGTTTGCTGGTGCACCAACGTGGCGATGCCCTTGGCCTCGGACAGGTCGATGACCTTCTTGACCGTATCTTGGTAGATCTTCTCGTCGTACTGATCCGGGATGCCCAGGGAGATGCTCATGTCGTTGGGGCCGACGAAGATGCCGTCGATGCCCGGTACCTCAAGCATGGCCGCCAGGTTGTTCACCGCAGCTTCGCTCTCGATGCCGATGATGCAGATACTGTTCTTGTTGCGGTCTTCCAAATAGGACCGGGTAGCATCGCTGACGTGCTCTCCACTCAGAACCACCCGCTCAGCGGCCTCACCCTTTAGGGGACGCCACTTGGCGGCCGCGACAACCTCTCGCACTTGCTCCACGGTCTCGCAGTAGGGAGCCAAGATGCCCTGAGCCCCGGCGTCCATGGCCATGGTCACATAGTGAGGGTCGGGAATCGGAATCCGTACGATGGGTACCACACCGGTGGTGTTCATCATAATCAGGAAGTCGCCCAACTCGCCGCGACTTCGGTAGTTATGCTCGGTGTCGATCACAACGTAGTCCAGGCCTACGGTGTCCAGAATCGGTATCCATTTGGGATTTCTGGCGATGGAAATCATCGTGCCGAATACTCGACCACCTGATTTTAAAGTATGCTTTAGTTCTGCTCCGTTCATGTTTGTCCCCCCTTTAGATATTTAAGGGCATCCCGAGTAGATCGGGATGCCCTTTGATTGGGTCTCAGTTGGCCAGACTATTGGTTGACGCTCATCACGCTCTGGCAGAGCCGGGCGGTTTGCATCAGGTCCGGAATCACCACGTACTCGTTCACTGTGTGCATCTCGTTGGTAGCCATGCCAACGACGATGCAGTCGATACCGTTCAAGCGCATTTGGTTGGCGTCGGTGCCGCCACCTGAGGGCTTGATGTCTGGAACCAGAGTCATATTTTTTAGCATATCAGTTACCATTCGCACCACCGGTTCGTTGGGGTCTAGGGTATACATCTGGAAAAGCATTTCCAGGTCTTGCTTGATGGTTGCCTCCTGGTACTTGGCCCTAGCTTTGTCCAGCGCTTCGGTCAATTGCAACTCCAGCAACGCCACAGTCTCCGTGTTCCGGCTGCGGTATTCACCGCTGAAGCTCACCTCCACTGGCACAGCGTTGCGTACCGTGCCGCCGGTGACCATGCCTACGTTGAAGGTCGACTCTTCATCCAGCCGTCCGTTCGGCAGGTCGCCGATGATCTCGCTGGCGATGCGAATGGCAGAAATGCCTTTCTCCGGCTCAACGCCGGCGTGGGCGCCGCGGCCGGTTACCGTGATGTCGAAAGCCATATAGGTGGGGCTCGACCCGGTGATGGTATTGACCGGGCCGTTGCCGTCGAAGACCACCGCCTCTTTGCAATGAATCATGGAGTAGTCGAGGTTGGCAGCGCCAATCAGGCCAATCTCCTCGCCTCTGGTGAAGACCACCTGCACGGTGCGACGCGGAGAGTCATCTTCCTTAGCAGACTCTAGAGCCTCCATGATGGCAGCGATTCCAGCCTTGCAGTCGCCGCCCAAGATGGTGGACCCGTCAGATCGAACGATGTCGCCGTCCACCTGGGGTTTGATGCTGCGACCCGGTTCTACGGTGTCCATGTGGGCCGAGAGCATCAGGGGGTTGTCGCCGTCTTCAGAGGCGATGAGGTTGCCGTGTGCGTCCCTTGCGACACTGAAGCCGAGTGTTTTTAGCCGCTCGGTCAAATGCCTGGCTACGTCCTCTTCTTCATCGGACGGGCTGTCAATCTTGACCAGATCACAGAATGTGTTGACCAAACGTTCTTGGTTAATCATCAAATCCCTCTTAATTGCATTGCTGATTTTTCCTGATTAGCGGCCAGACCCACGGGGTGGCCCAAAAAACACAACCTAAAATACAGGCTGATTTAGGCTCCGGGTATTATACATTATGTCTGGATGGGTCAACCCAATTAACTTGCGATTTGGTATTAACCCGAGAAGGCGATTAGGACCAACCCGCCGACGATCAGCCCCGATCCAAGCAGTCTTCCCCGCCCGAATGGCTCTTTCAACAAAAAGATACCCATCAGAACGCCAATCACAATACCTACCTCTCTGGCCGGCGCAACGTAGCTGACCCGCGAAAGCGAAAACGCCGTCAGAACCAGGCCGTAAGCCGCGAACGCCAGTAATCCAGACACCGTGATTGGCACGGCGTTTGCTCGCCACTCCGCTTTGACCGTCCCCATACCCTTGTTGGCTAGGATGTACGGAGCCAGTAATGCTACGGTTCCGATATCCAAAAAATAGATGTAGAGTAGCGGCTGAATATGGCCGACTCCCTCTTTATCTACGATGGAATAGACGGCTATGGTCAGTCCGGTGAGCACCGCGTAACGCATTCCGGCTGATTTGAGGAAGAGCAGGGGGCTTCGCAGCACTTGATGGAAATTGCCCCACCATGAGATTGTGTATATCCCGCCGACGATGGCAGCAATTCCTACTATGGCCATGGTCTCAACGATCTCACCCAGAAAGATCACGGCCAGCACGGGCACCAGCATTGGCCCCATGCCCCGAGCAACCGGATAGACTAGAGAAAGGTCTCCTGTGGCATAGCCTCTGGCCAACAGCATGAAGTAGAAAACGTGGAGCACGACTGAGGCCAATAGGAACCACAGGCCAGGGAAGTCCATGGAGTTGTACCAGAGCAGCGCCAGCCCAACCGGGGCCAACAAGATGCTGCCGACAACTAGCATGACCCAGGCAAAAACCTCGGGATCTCCGGCCCGCTTCAACATAAGATTCCAAGAAGCATGGGCCACGGCGGACAGCAGTACTAGGACCAGGGATAGGGCGGTCATGGGCCGGAGTATAGCACCGGGCCTACCCATATCAGGCCGTTCAAATGCCTGAAAAACCTAACGGAGTCATAAGTGGCAGATAGTCATATAGAAAAGTTGGCAGCCCTCACTGAAGAGATTGTGGCCTGCCGAATGTGCACCCGCTTGGTTGACTGGCGGGAGAAGATTGGCAAAGAGAAGCGAGCTTCTTACAAAGACTGGGATTACTGGGCCAAGCCCGTACCCAGCTTTGGCGACCCGGACGCGCCGTTGGTTTTGCTTGGCCTAGCCCCAGCGGCTCACGGCGGAAACCGAACGGGACGGGTGTTCACCGGCGACCCCTCCGCGTCATTCTTAACTGCCGCAATGCACGAGGCTGGCCTCGCCAACCAACCAACATCAGAACATCGTGACGACGGGCTGATCCTCAACGGTGTTTATATTGGCGCCGCAGTTCGGTGCGTCCCTCCCGGTGACAAACCAACCCCTGAGGAACAGCGCACCTGCCTGCCTTACTTAGTCAAAGAACTGAAGACACTGCCAAATTTGAAGGTCATCTTGGCGCTGGGTCACATAGCATTTAGGGCTACTCTGCAGACGCTGAGCGACATGGCACAAGAACGGGTGCGGGGTAAATTCCTACACGGTGAGGTTTATCGGTTTGGGCCTGAATTGCCTATGATGATTGCGTCCTACCATCCCAGCCCGCGCAACACCAACACCGGTGTTCTGTCCATGGAGGCCCTGGTTAAAGTCTTGAAACAAGCCAAAGAATTGAGCCTGAGCTGAGAGTCCAAGTATGCCGCCAATAGCCATCACTGTTTGGTTTGATTACGCCTGTCCCCATTCCTATATCGGGCTGAACCGCCTCGCCGACCTGGCGTCGTCAATCGAACTTGATATTGACTGCAGGCCATTCTTAGTCCGGTTTAACTCGCCGGGATTTGTGGAAGAGAGCGTCGTGCCAAACAACCTGGCTGAAGCCCCGGAAGCAGGTAGGCGACCGCCGCTTTACAGGTCTGAACTGGGTATAGTTGGGATGGATACTGAACCAGCATCCAACCGGTCTGTCAGTACCCTTGCAATCCATGCCGCAACGGCCTACGCCAAGGAACGAGGCCTGGACCAGTCGTTCTTCGCCGCCGCTTCCAAGGAGTACTGGGAGATGGGCACCGACCTGGGGAATCTTTACACGATTCGTCGGCTCTCCATCGCCAGTGGACTGGACTGGGAGGAGATGTGGCCCCAACTAGAGTCGGGCAGCTACCACAGGCTGGTTCTGGCCCACCACGAGACGGCGATTGCAGACGGCATAGTAAAAACTCCATCGTTTAAAATCGGCGGCAAGCTATATTCAGGTAGCCTCGGATTTGAAGAATTGCGGACAGCGGTACAGGCGGCCTAAAAGAAATTACTAAGGTTCTTGGCTAGCAGGACGTTCTGATCCAAAAGTATTCTTCTGGACCTGATGAGTAACTGCCCAGCCTCTCTGCGCAACGAGTCCTCACGGCTGCCAACGTAGAAGTCTTGGTCAACCTCGCCTCTGTTACGGTACATCACAAAATTGGAATAGACTCGTAACAAATCCGCCGTATCCCCTGGTTCAACTTCTATGTTGGTGATGATATGCCTGGTCCTTGACGGTGGGTCCTCCGCCCAGGCCATCCCCGTTCCCAGCCTGGCCACCCGTCGCTCCAGGGTATCTTTGGTCTCATCCATCAGGGCCAATTCGTCGTCCCCAGAAACCTCATTATCCTCATAGCGAGAGCCGTCTAGAATCGATATGGCTTTGCTGTTCACTGGGTAGCGGTTAGACCGAGTCGGCATCCAATAACGTAGGTCATTGGAAAATAATTCCAGCCACTCGGAGAACCGGCGATTATCTAATAAACGGGCCTCTCGGTACAGGAATTGTTCAACTTCGCGGATCGTCTCTTCTTTCATGAAATCACGCTGGCCTAGAGCTGATCCCAAGAATCAGCCTGCATCAGGTCCGCCCACCTTTGGTAAAAATGCCGCGGATTGCTGTCGCTGATGCGGAACTCGCTGTTCCAGGCCCCCAACTCCTCATCGAACCTGTCATGTCCCAATCCCATCTGGTAATTCAAGGCAAACCGGCGGGTCACTGCGCCGCGGTTGGTGCGGGTGCATTCCTCCCAGTTATCCATGTCGTCCTGTTCCAAAACCCCTGAAGGACCAAACGCGCGCAGCCCAGTGACTCGCAGCGCCTCTTTCACCTCAGGCGGAGCGGCCTTATCAACAAACTGACAGGAAATCACTTCAATCCTATCTGGGCCCTTGGGATGCCAAACCCTGAAGCTTCTTGAACTACCCCTCAAGAAAGACATATGGGGGAATACGGTGCCAACGTTTGGCGTCATTGTTGCCAGGCGCGGCCCCAATCTAGACAGAGTCTCTTCTCTTATCGATTCCTCATACGCCTCTATTATTGGGTCGGCCGCGGCGGGATAATCTTCCGCGCCTACTGACATGACGCAATGGCCATTACCAGGAGACAGTGTGTTACCGCCAGGGGTTTGCCTTGCCGCAGGAGCGCGGGTGAACCCGGAAGAGAGGGCCGACAAGTGGTTCCAAGCCACGTGATAGGCGTCGCCGCCAAAATTCTCAGCCGGCAGCTTCCAGTTACAGGGAATTATCCATTTGTGAACGCCGCCAACTACCTCTACTCCCCCTTCACGTCGGTCGAAAAAGCTGTCCAAATACCATTTCATCTCGCCCAGATATTCCGACAACGATGGCGCATTTTTGTCGAAGGTGGCAAAAACCAGACCTTTATACGAGTCCAGTTGGGCCACTGGAATTAGGCCCCATTTACTATGGTCTACATCGTCATAATAGGCGTCTTTTAAGTTGGGGACGCCCTGCAGGCTGCCATTGTTGCCGAAGGTCCAGCCGTGGTAGGCGCATGTAAATGACGCTGCGTTGCCGGTGTCAGCGCGGCACAGGCGGTTACCACGGTGGGGGCAGACATTGAGGAAGGCGCCGACCTTGCCCACTGTGTCACGAATCACCAGCACGGCATCTTCGCCCATGTAGGTGGTGACGAAGTCTCCAGGTTTTGGGATCTGAGATTCGTGGCACAAGAACAACCAACAGCGGGCAAATATCCGCTCTAGCTCTTCTTGATAAACGTCATCTTGTATGAAGATACGTCGGCTGATTAGCCCGGCTTCGGAGTCTACAAGACTCTTCACATCCAATACCATGTCACGCCCCCTTTCATGTCTTCCGAACTTGGGAGTTTGCAAGTTAGTTGCATTGATAAATTGAGATTGCGCGGTGTATATCACACGTCAAATTCGGGGTCAAGCAAATCCAATAACCAGCGACCTATGCGCGTAGCATTTCGACGAGTATAAATCCAATTAAATACCATTAACGGTATTAGGTTTGCCCTCAAGCCAAGGGTGCTACGATGGCCTCTGGTTACCGCATCAAGGGTACACAGAGGAGAGACCCGGCATCATGAGTAGTACACCTTCCGGCCTTTCATTCACCGCACGCATCGCTCATTGGAGCGCGGTTCACCACTGGCTGATACTGTTGGCCTCGGTCATTGCCATCGTGCTGGCGGTTCTATCAATCTCCATGATTGGAGCAGAAATCCGGGACGACGATGGCGGTGGTGTCGGAGAGTCTGGCAAAGGCTCCAAGCTAATGGGTGAAAGGTTCACTCCCTCTCCTAGTGCAATCGCTGAAAAGGTTGATCGCACCAGAAACGAAGGCATCATCTTCAGCAACCCTTCTCTGGATGCCAATGACCCGTTATTTGAAGCCGCCGTCAACTCTGTGATGGCGACCCTCAGAGAAGTTCCTCAAGTTCTGAACGCCTTCAGCTATTACGACGTTCCAGACCCAAGCTTATTTGCGGACGATAGCCACGCCGTGTTGGCCCGGGTTGCTCTGCAGAACCCTCAGGATCCGACCGGTCACATATCAATTGAGCCATTTCTTGAAGCCGTAAAACAGGCATCCAATGATACTTCTGGTTTTGAGATAGGAGTTGTCAGTTTTCGGGTTTTGGAAGATGAACTGGATGAGATATTGGACGAAGATTTCGGTCGGATCATGATCTATTCCCTGGTAATCGGCCTGGTCATATTGATCCTGGCATTTCGGGCGTTGGTGGCGGCGATCATACCGTTGATCATGGCCATCGGCTCCATCTTCACTGCCATCGGCATTGCCTCATTAGTCAGCCAGGTCTACCCGCTGGTCGAACTGTACGCAGAAATGGTTCTGCTCATGGGCCTGGCAGTTGGCATCGATTATTCCCTGTTCATCATCAGCCGGTACCGCACGGAACGCGCGGCGGGCCGAGTAAAGATTGACGCCATCACGGTGGCCGCCAACACCACCGGCAGAGCGGTCTTCTACGCTGGGGTGACCGTCATATTGTCTTTGGGTGGGCTGATGTTGACCAGGGACTTTACGTTTATTTCCATGGCCTTGGGCGCCATCATTGTGGTATTTGTGGCGGTAGCGGCTTCGCTCACGTTGCTGCCCGGGTTGCTTTCATTAATTGGAGATAACGTAAACAGATTCCGTTTACCCTTCATGGGCAAAGAATCCGATCAGGGTGGCATTTGGTCGGTCATCACCGGCTGGGTACTAGCGCGACCGCTACCCCTGGCCAGCCTGACCATCGCCGCACTCATCGCCCTGACGATTCCGGTGTTCTCTATGAACCTGGGGTTCAACGCCGGGGCCGACGCACTACCCGACGCCCTGGAAGGCAAACGAGCATTGGAACTACTGGAGTACCATTTCTCCAGCAGTGTGATCGTCCCTGCCAAGGTGGTGGTGGATGCTCCGGACGTCAATTCGTCAGAGATTAAAGCTGCTGTCGCAGCCCTGATAGAAAGGGTGGACGGCGACCCCTCGTTCTTGGGCCCCTTCGACATTATTACCAACGATACCGGTAACTTGACGCGGATCAACGTCCCGCTGGCCGGCAACATTGACGATGACGAGTCTGAAGATGCGGTGATGCTACTCCGAGAGCAGATAGTCCCTCAGATATTTTCAGGCACTGGTGCCAACGTCTACATTGCCGGTGACACGGCTGAAGGAATCGACTTCAGGGAACGAATGTTAAGTTCGGCCTACTACGTGTTTGCTTTCGTCTTGGGGTTGTCCTTCTTGCTGCTGCTGGTGATGTTCCGGTCGCTCATCATTCCCATCAAGGCGTTGGCGCTGAACCTGCTATCGGTTGGCGCGGTCTATGGTGTTCTGGTGATAGTCTTTCAATGGGGTTGGGGAATTGGAATCCTTGGCTCGGAGGAGACCGGGATCATCGAGACTTGGCTGCCGTTGTTCTTGTTCGGCATCCTCTTTGGGCTGTCTATGGACTACCATATGCTGCTGCTCAACCGGATCAAAGAAGAGTATGACAAGCATGGCCAAAACGAGAGGGCGGTGGCCACCGGCATTCGCCTGACGGCTGGACAAATCACCAGTGCGGCGGCGGTGATGGTCGGCGTGTTTGCCGCCTTTGCTACCAGCCGAGTGCTGGGGCTGCAACAGTTTGGGCTGGGCCTGGCAGTGGCCGTGTTCATCGACGCCACAGTAATCCGCGTGATACTGCTGCCAGCCACCATGAAGCTCCTGGGACGATGGAACTGGTACCTGCCAGGGTGGTTGGAGTGGCTGCCCAAGGTAACACCGGTGGAAGAGAGTACCGACGCAGCGCCGGAAGCATCACCCGCCGATTAAATTAATAAGATGCCATCATGGATTATTTTCGTTGACCGATAACATCGGTATAGAGCGTTATCATAGATAGTCGCTAAGCCTGCTCAGGCCCAATCCAAAAGAAGGGATTATAAGCAACTTCCCACAGGTGTCCGTCCAAGTCTTTGAAGTACCCTGAATAACCGCCCCAGAACACTTTCTGAGGCGTCTTAACCAGTGTGGCGCCAGCCGAAACTGAATTTTCTATTACCTGGTTCACTTCGGTCTCGGAGGCCACATTGTGCGCTAAGGCAAAGGCGTTGAACCCACTTCCTTCCGCTGAAACGTTGGCATCTTCAGCAAGGGAATCCCGGTTGTAGAGACCCAACCAACTCCCATTAAGTGTAAAGAAGGCCACCGTTGGCGGAGATTCCATTTTGGGAAAACCGAGCCCTTCTTCATAGAACTTGACCGCCGCTGCCATGTCGCTAACGCCTAGAGTAACCATGCTAATTCTTGGGTCCATGATTCCTTTTCCTCTAGCGACTAAAGCTAACGCAGAACTATTGCCTAACTAATTGTCGTATGTTCAGCCGCCGACGAACCGACGTCCAAAGCCAACAGCCAACGCGGAGTTGCCATCAAAGTACAACTGGCCGTGGGCCAGGGCGTCGGCAATCTTTAGTCGACCGTACATTATGAGCACGTAGGACTCGCCGTCACACTCGAAGGTTACGTCGGGTTCTTCGCTGCTAGCGGGGCCAATCTGCGCACCGGCAAATCCAATGACAATGTCCTTCTTGGTCGCTGATGCTCCTTCAATGACGAACCGGTGGGTGATTGGCGTGTTGATCGAAGGGTCGGGTCGAAATGCCCGGCGTACTGCCCGGTCAACGCCGTCGATCAACACGGACACCGCGTCATCGGAGAGGTGGTATTGGTCGTCCAAAACCGACCTGATATCCCAGGTGTGCATGGTTAATTCGGCGACACGTTGGCTGAGTAGTGTCTGCACCTGCTCGGGTCCCGGGGGCCAGTAACACAGCTTCTCCCAGTCTTGCGGCCCAACGCTATTGAAGACCTCAACCACTTCTTCCAGCCGCTGTATCAGGTACGCCGTTAGATTCCCACCGTGCTGCTCTTTGGTTGCCAACGCCCTGTTGAAGATGCGCTGGGCAAACTCGTCCTCATTGTGGTTCGCCACCGCTGGTGCGCCCTCGGGCGGCGAGTAATCACCTTCCAGGCCTTTTCTAATGACCAATGCATGGTCCTGCCCGGCCAGGTGCGCCATCACATCGGCCACCGACCAATTCTCGCAGGCGCTGGGCTTCTGCAAGTCGAATTCCGACAGTGCGGCTAGGTACCCCTTAACGGCATTAACTTCAGACTCGAGTATTTTTGCCGTGGCTTCCGGTGTGGTCATTTTTGGTTGAGTTGTTCCTGTTGGATTGATTCAGGGCGTAATGATACATGACGGAGCAGGTCCGTTGATTGGAAAACCTAGGCCAATAAAAAAGGCCCTCGGATAATCCGAGGGCCTTTGGTTATTCAGTACCCGCAGGGCTTGTTGATCAGTCGGTATCGCCCAAATCTGAAACCGTGACTCGGTAACTGGAATCGTCGGCGGTGTCGTCGGGCGGAGCAATCACGTTGGCTTTTTGGAGCATGTCCTGGCAGTTGTCGCTCAGGTTCAACAGGTGCAACCGGGTTCCTGCTCGGTCGTAGCGTTGGGCCAGGTCTACGATGGCCTCCATGCCCGAGTGATCCCAGACCCTGGAGTTGGCAAAGTTGATGACCACTTCAGCCGGATCAGCTGCCGGGTCGAATAGATCGCGGAAAGTGCTGACCGAAGCGAAACAGAGTTGGCCGTGTAGGTTATATACCTGACGATGCAGCGTGGTGCCAACGCCAACGTCTACGTAGATGTGCCGGGCGGTCTTCCAAGCCAGCACCAAGGCGGACACTATTACGCCAACCACCACGGCTATCGCCAGGTCGGTCACCACGGTAACAGCGGATACAATAACCATGACCACAGCGTCAGACAGCGGAACCTTGCGGATGATACGCAAGCTGGACCAGGAGAACGTCCCGACCACCACCACGAACATCACACCGACCAGCGCCGCAATGGGTATCTGCTCAATCAACGACGATGCAAACAGTATAAATAGCAGCAGGAATACCGCTGCCAGGATGCCGGACAAACGCATCCGAGCGCCCGACTTTATGTTAATCATGCTCTGCCCGATCATGGCGCAGCCGCCCATGCCGCCGAAGAACCCGGTGACCACGTTGGCCAAACCCTGGGACATACACTCGCGGTTTTTCTGTCCTCTGGTCTCGGTGATACCGTCGATTAACGAAAGAGTCAGCAAGGACTCAATCAACCCAATACCGGCCAAGATGAAGGCGAAGGGCAAGACTATTCTGGCCGTCTCCAAGTTCAACGGCACGTCCGGCACGGAGAACTCTGGTAAACCGCCGGATATGCTGGCCAGGTCGCCCACTGTTGGAGTGTCGATACCGCCAAAAATCACAGCGGCCGATACTACAACTATGCCGGCCAGCGCGGCCGGAATGTGTTTCGATACCCTAGGCACGAGATAAATCAGGACCATCGTCACAGCGACCAGGGCCGCCATGACGGCAATTTCTTCAATGGGTAGCCAGGCTTTGGTGCCGTCGGCGCCCTCTACTTTGAAGCTCTCCAATTGGGCCAGGCCGATGACGATGGCCAAGCCGTTCACAAACCCAAGCATCACTGGGAAGGGCACCATGCGAATCAGGTTTCCCAGCCGGAGCGCTCCCACAGCCAACTGAATAATCCCCATGGCGACCACGGTGATGAATAGGAACTCGATGCCGTTTTCGCTGACCAACGACACCATGACCACGGCCAAAGACCCGGTGGCGCCGGAGATCATGCCGGGGCGTCCGCCGCTGATGGCAGTAATCAGCCCCACGATGAACGCAGCATAAAGCCCCACGAGAGGATGGACCCCCACGACAAACGCGAAGGCCACCGCCTCTGGCACCAACGCCAGGGCAACTGTGAGTCCGGCTAGGGATTCGATGCGAATCTGTGTCAGACGCGCGACGTTAAACATTTATAGTCCGCCAATCATGGATGCGATGGAACTTGCCAGCAGAAGATTAGGTCGCTGTGACCTGTGACAGCCAAAGACACGGCTGTCTGTCAGCGCGGCATTTCAAAATAAAAACCTTGGGGGGTGTCTGTACCAGGTCAGTGGTAAAGCACGTCAGAAAAGAATCAGTCCGTCCTGACTTGGCCTGACTTGGTTTACAGTCCTTAGTCGAAGGAAATCAAATAACCAGGCCAGTGGCCTGTCTAATAAAAGGCCAATTCGCCCGGGTGTCAGTTGTTCAATAAAGGCTGGTCACGCCCAATGAGGTGACCAGGGAATCTACCAAGGGTCTCTTCGATCGGGTTATCTAGTTATTGGGATTTGGTGAATTTGGGCTTAAATATTGCTCGCTGGTAACAGGGTTTCTTCTTATTATTCTAGTGCTCCGGTCGTTATTAAAGAAAGCAATTTGGCTGCATCGGTGCCGGTGCCAAATCGCAGACGAGCCATTGGAAATAAATGGACGCTGGCAGGGGCGGCGCAATCTGCGGGATGATGCCCCATTCGCATCGCTTCAATATTAGCATATCGTAGGTGAACGTCAGGATTCTGATTTGATAGATACCAGGCCTGACCTAATGCATGTCAGATTGAGTACAAGGCAGGAGACAATGGGATGATTTATGAAGAGCGACGGACACTAACCCACGCGAAATCAGCGGCAGACTATTTGGAGTATTGCCAGACCGGTCTATGGTCCGGACTGAAAGCAGAGGGCGGCCAACCCCTTTGCCTGCTCAGCGGCCTCATCGGAGACCCACCCAACCAGTACCTTCAAGTCACCGAATTCGAGGACGCCCAAGCTTGGGAAGCGGCCCAAAATAGCGTCCCGCCATCGCCCCATGACATGGTTGCCAGTGAGTCGGTCCGTCTGACGAAATCCATTGCGTCCAGGCCAAAGACCCAGGTGCCCAAAGAAGATCAGCGGGCGGTGTACGGCTGCCGACGGTTCTTAATTAACCCGGCCGACTTGCCCGACTTTGTAAACAGTTCCCAGAACGGCATTTGGCCCCGCATCGAATCACAGGGTGCCCGCATTCTGGGGTTGTGGAGCACCGTCGCAGTGACCCAGCCCATGGAGATACTGCTGCTGACGGGCTACCGCAGCCCAACCCACTGGGAGGAAACGCGTGTTACCAGCAGCCAACAAACCAGCGTTG
Source organism: Dehalococcoidia bacterium (assembly GCA_012959605.1). Classification (GTDB taxonomy): domain Bacteria; phylum Chloroflexota; class Dehalococcoidia; order Lucifugimonadales; family UBA3495; genus UBA9611. The sequence continues at coordinate 17,294 of DUCU01000070.1, forward strand.
ACGAAGAGCTAAGACAACAGGAATCTCCGCTTAGAAACCGCCGTTTGGACATCTCTCTAAAGACTTGGGTGCGGCTTATGCAAGCGCACTGGGATTAGGTGCCATAGCTCCGGACGGAGTCAACAATCGTCAGCAGACCGTCAAACCCGACGATTGGAAACCCATTCTGCTCAGCTTGTTCGCGTAGCTTCTGCCTGGCCTCGCCTCTGACATAGATACCCGAGTCCAGCAACAAGAATGGCATCCCCAAGTTGACCGAGGCTTCTAAGTCGTGGCTGGAATCGCCGACGTACACGGACTGGTTAACCTGTCCGCCCAGCAGTTCCACCGTTTTGACCAATATCTCTGGGTCTGGCTTGCCTTGTGTCACGTCGTCGATGGCTAAAACGGAGTCGAAATACCCCTCAATCCCGTGGTGGGACAACACATTCTCGGCCACCGCGCGGCTGCTCATGGTGGCCAGGGCTACCCTATATTTCTTGTCTTTCAATAATGCCAGCAGCTCTTTCACTCCAGGCAGCAGGACCACTTCACTGTTCAGATCCAGTTGCAGACTGCTCCGTAAATTAACTGCCTGTTCCAGTAGCTGGTCGGCCTTGTCAGTTCCCAGGTCGCGCTCCAGGAAATGGTACAGCAGCTTTCGGGCGCCGCCGCCAAAGACCTCTCTGAGATCAGCTTCCGTAGCTTTTATATCGAAGTGGGATAACGCCTGGATGGTGGCGCCCAGCGCTGCTGATTGGCTATCTGCCAAGGTCCCGTCCAGGTCAAAAATAACAGTGTCTATCGCGTTGGTCATTGCTCTCCGCATTCGCTCCGCATTCTTTATTTCGCCTCACCATGGGTTGATGAGTCAGCCCACGGTGTCAGGTAAACGGCAAGATAAAAGCCTCCGGGTAACTCTGGAGGCTTTATTATCAGCGGTGACTTGGATCCCGGACTCTAGAAATAATACCGGGATACGGTCTCGGCGGCGCAAGCCGGTTTTTCTTGTCCGTCGATCTCGATGGTGACTCCCTTTACTACTTGGAAGCACTCATCGCTTATTTTTTCGACGCCGACCAATTTGCTACGGCAACGAACTTTGGAGCCGGCAACCACTGGGTTCGGAAAACGAACGCGGTTGAGGCCGTAGTTTACCGACAGCTTTAGACCGTGGTAGGGAGGCGCAGTTGCGTCCACATTTCCGCTCAGACCGGGAATCAGGGATAGGGTCAGGAACCCATGCGCAACAGTTTGGCCAAAGGGGGATTCTTTGGCGGCCCGGTCCACGTCAACGTGAATCCACTGGTGGTCTTGAGTCGCGCCAGCGAATGCGTTGATCATCGCCTGATCAACCTCTAGCCAATCGCTCAAATCGGTTTCTTCACCCAGTCTGTTGGTGATGTCCTTCACCATATCGTCAACTGCCATATTGCCTCCCAAACCAATAGTTTCAGTCAGCATTCTATTGGTTTTTAGGCTGCAGGTATACCCTCAGACGTATCGCGGTTAACGCGGGTAGGACTAGTTGGCTCAATCGTTGTTCGTTACAAAAACATCGCGGTCGGGTTTATAATCTGAAAACTGAAAACTTGTCGCGTAACAAAATTTCAGCGAAATCCAGGCTGTTCATAAAACTTGTTTGAGGGGTAGATCCATGGGTGCAACAGGTAGTGTCGTAGCGCTCTTTACCGTCGACCGTAGAGAGGCTCCGATGAAACAGTCAGAGCAAATCAACGCGATAGCCGGCAAGGGTATCGAAGGC
>DUCU01000071.1:0-2661 GCA_012959605.1 Dehalococcoidia bacterium
TGGACCAATGAATCATGCCGAGAATCATGCCGAAGTTTTACGGTATGGCTTTAGTAATAATCTGACGTCGGTGTCGAGTTCCGCATCTACGGAAAACGGCTCAAAATCGGCCGACCTAGTTCAGATCCTTGCCGTCTGTACCAAAGTTGCCCGTTCTACCGAAGGCGGCCAGCGTAGAATATCGATGCCCGAGTTATCGGCGTGCGCTGCAGAGGTCGACCCGTTTAGCCCTCTAGTAACTGTGAGATTGTTGCCCGATATCGCAGTTACGAGCATCTGCTCGGTCGCATCAGGACCGTTTGCCCGACCTGGAATTGCGTCCCGTCATCCACGGCGACTGTGATCTTGGTAGTGGTCATAGAGGCGTCGTTAAGGTCGGTGCCGCTATCTTCCCGATATTGAAGATAGCCCCAGATGCCAGTGATCTGAATATTCTGCTCACCGGCGGTGAACCCTTCCGCTTTTGCGCCGTTCGTTCTTGCTTTCACCGCTGTGTAGGATCCGCACCAGTGCTGTAAGGGCGCTGAGTTATAAGGCAGAAGCCAGTAGTCCGAGATTGCCCAAGTGTCATCGAATGAAAGGTCGCCATTGCTGCCTTCTTTCAAAGATGAGGCGGATATAAGGTCTGGCACCAGCAATTGGGTGGAGCCGCCGCCGTCAAACACCTGAGTTTCTGTCCGTGGGTAGAATCGCCGGTTGCAATAATGGTCCGGGCAAGCAGTCCTCGGCGTTGACTGGGTAATTCTGTCTGTGGTAGTTTCGTTATATATGATTTCGGTGGTGAACCCACTGGAAATCTTCCCCAGATAGGCTCCTAAAGGAGAACAGTCAATGGAAGTCACGACTCTTGCCATAGAGAAGCTCAAGGAAGTCATGGAAGAACAGGGCGAAACTAACGGTTCGCTGCGGGTAGTAGCCATACCTGCCGAGACAGGCGGCCTTCAATATATGTTGACCATGGAAAACGAGACCCAATCTGATGACACCGTCATGGCCATGGATGGAGTTCAATTCCTCATGGACTCAGACAGTGCGCCCTTCCTAGAAGAGGCGACGATTGACTACGTCGAGAATCTGGGCGGACAGGTTGGGTTTGTGATCAACAACCCCATGTTCTCCAGCGCCGGCGGCGGTTGCGGCGGCGGTTGCGCCTGCGGCAGCGGCGGCGGCGGATGTGGTGGCGGCGACGAGAACAGCGGCGGAGGTTGCGGTTGTGGCGGCGGCGGTTGCGGCGGCCACTAAGCCAAACCACTTACAACAAAGTGAATCAAAATGGGTTTCAGTTTTCTGAAACCCATTTTTTATTGGAAAAACATCCAGGTTCACAGCGCCATTCCTTGACGCTCGAGAATCGCCCAAGCATAATCCCAGACTGAACAATCAAATCCCTCGTCCTCCCATCATAAAGTGAGGACACAATTTGCAGGAGATCAACATAGTGCAGACACCCCACGGCATTAAGTTTGAATCCAACCGCCCGGTAATCATGGGCAAGAACGGGATGGTCTGCGCTGGCCAGCCATTGGCCGCCCAAGCCGGGATGGCTATCCTCCAAAAGGGTGGAAACGCCGTGGACGCGGCCATTGCCACTGCCGCCGCGCTAAACGTGGTCGAGCCCAATATGTCGGGCATTGGCGGCGACGGCTACATCATGATCTACAACAAAGCCGAGAATAAGATCGACATCTGCAACGCCACCGGCGCCGCACCCTACGCCACCGACGTGGCCTGGTACCGGGCCAATGGCATCCCCAACAAGGGAATCATGTCATTCTCAGTGCCTGGACTGGTGGACGGCTGGATGGCTGCCCATGAGAAATACGGCACCCTCAATCGGGAAGAATTGTTTTCCGCCGCTATAGACCTGGCAGACAATGGATTCCCCGTGTCTCACGTGCTGTCCAGGGTCATCGCCGGTGACTCGCTGTTGTGCGAATTCCCTGCCTCTAAGGCGGTCTTTTCCCCCAGCGGCAAGCCGGCACAGCCAGGAGAAATTCTCTACCAGAAGGACCTGGCAAAGAGCTTCCGCTCCATCGTAGAGGGAGGCCGAGACGCCTTCTACACCGGTGACATTGCCAAGGCCATCGTCAAGTTTTCCGATGAACAGGGTGGTCTAATCTCCATGAAAGACTTGGCTGATTGCCACTCCCGATGGGAGGCGCCGATCTCCGTCAGCTACCGTGGTCATACCGTCTACGAAGCGCCGCCCAACTCCAGCGGCCATGTTCTTCTTCAAGAATTAAACATGGTCGAGCAATTCGACCTACAAGCCATGGGTTGCCACTCTGCCGAAATCATCCACCTGATGGTGGAAGCGAAGAAATTGGCATTCATTGATCGGGAAGCCTACATGGCCGACCCAGACCATACCGATGTGCCAACCCTGGGCCTGATCTCCAAGGAGTACGCCAAAGAACGCTCCAAGCTGATTGACCCAGCCAAGGCTTCGGACCCCACTCACGGCGATCCCTGGGTCTTCCAGGCTGGTTCTGGCAGCGCAGGACGCGTTACCGCCGGCTCCGTCCAAGAGGAAGACACAACTTGCTTCGTGATTGTTGACCAATGGGGCAATGCCGTCTGCCTGCTGCAGAGCATCCAAAGCTCTTTGGGCTCCAGCATTGTGGCCGAAGGCACTGGAATCCTGCTGAACAACCGCATGAC
>DUCU01000071.1:2707-18272 GCA_012959605.1 Dehalococcoidia bacterium
CTGCCTAGAGCCCGGCAAACGGGTGCGCCACACCATGAACCCGGTGATGGTCTTTGAGGGTGACGGCCCAGCCTCCGGAGGCAAGCCTGCCGGTGATGGCAAGCTGATGCTGGTCTGTGGCACTCCGGGCGCCGACACCCAGGTGCAGACCAACATGCAGGTGATAACCCACCTGATTGACTTTGGCATGACCGTTGCCGAGGCTGTGGAAGCCCCCCGGTGGCGCAATTCCCACAGCCCGACCGAGTCCAATATCCCCCACGTCTGTGATAATCTGTTGCACATGGAGTCCAGGTTCGGAACGGACGTCCGCCAGGCGCTGGAAAGCCGTGGCCACCAACTGAATATGATGCCGGAGTGGGGCGCCCAAGGCAGCGAAATGATGATTCAGGTGAACCCGGAGACTGGAGCGCTGCAAGGCGCAGCAGACCCCCGCCGAGACGGCTACGCCATCGGCTGGTAATCCAAAAACTTAACATCACGGCTTTAGATAAAGCCTTCTGATAATCGATACGGGAGATAAATGCGAATACCCGGTGAAAAAAGAAGCCCCTATCCTGACGAATGCGGCGGTCGCGCCGGCACCTTTGCAGAGGCGGTAAGAGACGGCGACATGAACCTGGCATGGTCCATGTTATCCAAGGAAACTCGCGGCATGCGGATGGGGGTTTGGGCCACGCGGAACCAGATCAATATGCAGGACGCCTACCGCGCCGGGTATAACGACGACCACCCAATGCGGCCGGCCATGTTGGAAGATTTCCGAAAGACGGTCCTCAGTCTCTGGCCCCTTGAAGACCTCACAGACCTCGGCATCTCTCCCACCAACTATCTGGACGACCTACACGCCTTCGCGTTTTTGCCGTTTGGTATGCGGGATGACACCACAGAGGTGGAGCACGGTCGGGCCATGAACGGGCTGATCCTACCAATGCTGTGGGAGGACGACGCCTGGCAAGTCGATCTCCCCGGGTGGCGCTTCTTGGAAGTGCCAGACAAGGCGTAGCACCGTGGTTCGGCGGGCTTCAGTAGACACCAGACCACTGATGCCGCCGCGTCCGTTAAACGACCCCAAAGTCTGCAAACTCTGCCAACGCGAGTCCCTTCGGTTCACTTCCCATCACCTGATACCGCGCTCCCGAGGCGGCAAATTTGGACCTCAGGTCAAGTTCTGCCCCACCTGTCACCGGCAGCTTCATACCATGTTCTCAGAGTCGACATTAGCCAAAGAACTGAACTCAATAGAAGCGTTGCAGATCAACTCGGAGTTCTCCGAATACCTGAAGTGGGCCAAGAATCAAAAAGGCCCCACCAACTTCCGAGTGCGCCGGGCCAAGAACCGGCGATAGAGCGCCAATCCCATTGGGCATTGGTTTGGGTCTCCTTGTACTGCCGCCGGGCCAAGGAATATACTTCGGGTGTTATGGCTCAGCCTCAAGACGAGCCCCAAGACGGGCTCACCAGACTACCGCTATTCCCCTTAAACCTAGTTCTCTTTCCTGGCATGGACCTGCCCCTTCACATTTTTGAAGAGCGGTATCAGGACATGATTGGCGAGTGCCTGGAGAAGGACGCGCCCTTTGGCGTGGTTTTGATTAAAGAAGGCCCGGAAGTCGGCGCGCCAGCCGACCCCGAGCGCATCGGCACGTCCACCCGCATCCTGCGGTCAGAAGTGTTGGACCAGGGCCGCATGAACATCATGACCAAGGGTCAACAGCGGTTTGAGATCGAAGAGATTGTCCAGCGGGTGCCACACGTGGTGGGACGAGTCCGTTTCTTGGTGGATATTGAGGGCGAGGGCTGTGTTGACCTGCTTCCCCAGATCAACGATGAGTATGTAGCTCTAGTGCGCAACCTGACCGCATTAACGGGCGGGTACACCTCCCGGGTAGACATCCCGGAAGACCCGATCGAGCTTTCCTACGCAATCGCCGCCAATCTGGAGATGGAACCACACCTAAGGCAAAGTCTGTTGGTCACGGAAACCGCAGCCACGCGACTGTTTGACCTGATTCCATTGCTGAAACAAGGCAATGAAGAGCTGCGAGAACGGATTGCCAAACAGAACCCATTTCAAGGTCCGCGCCTAAACTAGCAAGACTTGTTAGTCGGTTTTCGTTAGGTCTCCAAATAAACGCAGCGCGCCTGACTCTGGAATCATCCCTGAGAATATCTCTGGATGAATCATCTCCGCCATGATCTCCAAGCCAGTCACCAACCTAGGGCCAGAGCGGCTGGTGTAAGCCCCGGCATCCACCACGTAGACCTGATTGTTCTTAACGGCCGGCAGCGATGCCCAACCCTCTTTGGATTTCATCAAGGGCATGTCTTCCAGCGCCCGTTTCACGTCAAATCCGCACTGCATCATAATGATGATTTCCGGCTGACTGGCCACAACTTCGTCCCAATCCAGCTTCAGAGTGCCGGTGTCCTTGTCGCCAAAGCTGTTGGTGCCGCCGGCCATCTCGGTCATCTCGGGCACCCAATGACCGGCGCACATCACCGGATCGGCCCACTCAACATGGAGCACACTTGGGTGCTTGTCAGCATCTTTGGCCCGTTCGATGACCGATTCAATCCGAGCGGTCAATCCCGTAGTCATCTCTGCCGCTTTGGCCTCAGTGCCGGTGGCTCTGCCGATGCGGTTGAGGTCTTCCACAACATCGCCGATGTGAAGCGGATCCAGAGAAAGAATCTCAGGCTGTTTGGCCAGTCCGACGCTTACCTCGGCAACCTGCCGAGAAGAGATGGCTCAAACTTCACAGATTGCCTGGGTTATCAGCAAGTCTGGTTCAGCTGCTTTCAGCAACTCTGAATCAATCTCATAGATGCCCAGCCCTTCAGCCAAACGCTCCGCAATCACCCGGCTAATCTCGCCGCTGGTGGGTTCTTGACCTTCAAATACGCTGTGAACTACATGGGGTTTGTTCCGTGCTTCTGGCGGGTAATCACACTCGTGAGTTACCCCGAAAAGCGAGTCTTTAAGACCAAGGTCGTAGACCATCTCGGTGGCGCTGGGCAAGAAAGAGCAGATGCGCATATATCGTCCTCGACTGAGAAATGTCAGCCGTTAAATTCTGTCTGGGCTAGTTATGCCGATTAGCGGCGTTTTTCAGTATGCGAGACCAATTCCACGGTGGTATCAGCAGTCGCCACGGCGACTGAACCGTAGAGGGGTCAACGCTTTTTCCAGGTGTCTACTAGGCTTCGGGCGTCCTCGTCGTCAACGCCCCACATCTCAAACTTGATCCTGATGGCGTCATATAGGGTCAGATCGCCGTGGTCAGCGTCCGAATCGCGGTACGACTCAACGCCGACGTCCATCCAGTCTAGGTCTATGCTGTCGGTGTTGGCGATGCGCTCAACCATGTTTACCGCACAGGCGGTGATCCCGGAGAAGAATAATTCCCCGGCGCCGACTTCATCTCCGCCGCCATCATCGGCCACAAAATGGTGGGTTCGGGCATTACAGATGGCCCGTCCTAGGGTTCCGGTGCTGTAGCCTCGGACTTTGTAAGCCAGTGTTAGGTTAGCCATTGCTTCCTCCAAAATATGCCTTAGTCAGGGGATTAGGTAAACAGGTTAGTCAGACACCCGATAGGCAAAGCAGTCCACGATCTCAATGGTCAACGGCTTTAGCGCCAGGCCGGTGGTACCAATCACTGCGCGGCAGGGCGGGATGGGAACAAGCTCTCGGAATATCTCGTTAAATTTCTCCCAGTTGTCCATGTCGGTCAAGAAAATGACCATATTCACCACCCTGCGATAGCTGGTCTTGGCTGCGGTCAGTGTGGTCTCAACGTGCCTGAAACAGGCACGGTACTGGTCGACGATGTTATCTCCCACAACCTTGCCGTCAAAGCCGGAGGATGTGATTCCGCGGACGTATACCTTGACTGCCTTCACTTGGAGCATCAGGGGCATGTCTTCATCGAAGTAATCGGTGTACATGCCGGAACGAAACGAATTTGATGGCGTGGCGTCGTGCAGGCCGTCGGCGACAATCAGGTCCAACAATGCGTCGCGTTCATCGAATGACCGCGCCTGGGCCTGCTCTATGGGCCTGGCATCAAGTTCGCTCAGTGTGCGGGTGGAGTTTTCTACCTGCGTCATGGAGAAACCTCCTTAATGAATCGGCGGGTATAAATCAGCCGGTAGGGTTAAGCGTGCTTGGTCAGGCGTGGACTGAAACAGTCATCGTATCTTAGCGTTAGGCACCTGGCCACGCAAGACGCTTTGACACTCTCCAGCCTAGCCACCTATCATTACTTCTGGTATCCGGCAAATATTTGCCATAGCCCTCAAAAACCGGCACGAAATCCTCAGGGAGGCACCCATGGCGACCATCCAGGAACTCAAAGACCAGTACGTTGGTCTTGACGTAGAACTACCCGCAAAGAGCGAGGAGGCCATCGACCCGGCGTGCCTGCTCACCTTTGAATACGAATATCCAAACCAACAATCACAGATTGAGATCAACACCGATGAGTTTACGGCGGTCTGTCCGTGGACCGGTCTCCCTGATTACGGCAATCTGATTATCTCCTACGTACCCAGCAACTCCTGCATTGAGCTAAAGTCTCTCAAGTACTATCTTCTGTCTTACCGGGACGTGGGAATTGTCCAAGAGCACGCTGCCAACCGCATGCTCTTAGACTTGGTAGCAGTCTGCCAACCTCAGTCCATGAAAATTAGTTTGGACTACAAAGTGCGTGGCGGCCTGCACACTGCTGTGACGGTTGAATATTCCGCTGAACAAGGCGGCAAATAATCAATCTCACGCCCCGGAGGCGGCCCAACACCGGCCTTAACCGACCATGTATCAGATAAGAATCGAGTTCACCTTTGACAGCGGGCACCGCCTCCTGGATTACAACGGCAAGTGCGCCTACCCTCACGGCCACACTTACCGCGCTGAAGTGTTCATAGAATCCCAGTCTTTGAACGACCTGGGACTGGTCTACGACTTCACCGACCTCAAAGACAAAATTAAAACCTGGGTCGACGAGAACTGGGACCACGCATTTTTGGTGAACAGTCAGGACAGTGAATTAATCGCAGGGTTGGGCAGCGCTTCTCTGGTTAGACTCTACGAGTTCCAGGACGAGAACCCCTCGTGCGAGGTTATGAGTAGGGTGCTCTACGAAAAGACCGTTGCGCTATGTAACCTGGTGCCCGCCAAGGTGCGCCTCTGGGAATCGGTTAACCAATACGCCGAGTTCTCCGGCGATTAACCTGACGCGCACCCAATTAAAATCAAAAGACTGGTAAACCAAAGGACTAGCACATGCCCAGCTATGGGATCAGCCTGCTCTCAGGCGGCCTGGATTCGACCACCGTAACCGCCTTGGCCAAAGGCAAGACCGACCACTTGACGGCGCTGACCTTTCACTACGGCCAGAGCCACAGCAAAGAGGTGGATTGTGCTGCTGCGGTTGCCCGATCCATCGGCGTCGAGCAAGAGTTGATAGACATTTCGTTCCTGGGCAAGGTCGCTTGGTACTCAGCTCTGACCAACCCGGAGCGGTTCCCGGTGCCAGAGGACCAGGATGCCGCCAAGATGGGCAACAGCGTCCCTATCACTTACGTCCCTCTGCGAAATACTATCTTCTTATCCTTAGCTGCGGCCTATCTGGAAAGCCAGGCCCTCCACGCCATTGAGATGGAAGGTGTGGCCCCAGCGGATCTGCAAGCGCACATCTACATGGCCCCCAACGCCATCGACTACAGCGGGTATCCCGATTGCCGACCCGAGTTCTTTGAAAAGATGGGAGAGTCGCTGGGCTACGGCAGCAAACTCTGGACCGAGTACCACATCCCGCTGCAGATTGAGATTCCAATCATTGAGATGTCCAAGGCCGACATTGTCAGGCTTGGAATAGAGATAAATGCCCCACTCGAATTAACCTGGAGCTGTTATCAGGGTGGTAAAGTGCCCTGCGCACGCTGCGATAGCTGCATCCTGAGGGCCAACGGGTTCCGCGACGCTGGCTACCCTGACCCGGCCCTATCGGTTTAGCCATGCTAAAAGTCAGCCGAAGATCAGGTGGCGAACCAGAGATATTCCACTCCGTCCAGGGTGAGGGTGTATCACTAGGCGTGCCCTCCGTGTTTCTGAGGCTGGCCACCTGCAATTTGGCCTGCAGCTGGTGCGATACCAAGTACACCTGGGATTGGCAGAACTTCAATTACCAGACTGAAGTAGTTGAACTTGGCCCTGAGATAGTTCAGCAGAAGATACAGGCGTATGACTGCTCTCATGTGGTGATTACCGGTGGCGAGCCCATGTTGCAGCAGGAAGAACTCCAACCTCTGGTAGAGTCGCTGGCCGCCGAGGGTTACACCTTTGAGGTAGAGACCAACGGGACCATTCCTCCAACGCCGGGGATGCTCCGGCACATTGGACAGTGGAACGTGTCGCCCAAACTGCGCACGTCCGGCAATCAGCTATTAGAGACCCAAAACCCATTGACCCTGCAGACGTTTGCCGCATTGCCAGACGCCTATTTCAAGTTTGTTATTTCCGTGGAGTCTGACGTCGATGAGGTCTGCACACTGCGCGATCAGTACGATCTGGCACCACAAAGAATCTTGCTCATGCCTGAAGGACGAACACCCGACGCTTTAGCCAGAAAGAGCGCCTGGTTGCCTGAACTTTGCGTGCAGCACGGGTTCAGGTTCACCACCCGTCTCCACATAATCCTCTGGGGCGACGAACGCGGGCGTTAACTCCTGGGCTACCCTGTTAGTTGCCTTTCATCAAGCGTGTGAGATTCCTGATATCGCTGAGTGACTCCAGGTGACTCACCGTCTCCACCACCCGGGCTGCGTCCGTCTCTCCCAAAACACCCTGGGCCAGGAAATGGAATTTCCCCTCAAGTTCTTCTTGCGAAGCCGGGTTCTGGGTGTCGCCGTGATGCGCGGTCACACTCTCATTCAGGGTTCGGCCGTCTTTCAATGAGATTGCCACGTTGGCCGCCGGATAATCGTAGCGGCGCAGGTCCATCTTCGGGTCAGTGGTAATCTCCACCAGGTGGGCCAAGGCTAGGGTTTCCGGGTCCTGCAGGCGATCGGGATAGTAGGCAGTGATGTCAGTGCTGTTGTGGACCACTGCGGTGGCCACGGCGTAGGGCAGGGAGAACTTCGCCGCCAGCATGTTCGGCGGCTCCGGATCAACCATGGTGGTGGCCAAAGCTGGCGCTTCCACCTTGATGCCAGCCACATCGCCCGGAGCAAACTTCTCTCGGGCCAGTAGCGTCTGCACGCAGTCTAATACTGGGTGGTTGTACAGACAGCAAGCGTGTAGCTTGAAGTAATTTCGTTGGATCCGGTATTCGCCGCGCTCGCCTAAGCCTTCCACAACAGCCGCAGTGTCGAACCCATCGCCAAGAATATTTTCATAGATATCTGACGGTCCGTCTTCAAGCCCGGTGTACCCGCAATCAGCCAGCTGCGCCGCCATGATTCCCTGGAACCCAGAGCGCCCAGGATACAAGTTACGAATAGTCGCCCCTTCCAGGCACGGAGTCCAGGTATTGGCTGGGCTCATTGAAGCGGCAAGGTTTATAGCGGTGGTGGTCTGAGTTTCGTTGAACCCCAGCAACTTTGCCGTCGCCACTGCAGACCCAATAGTGCCCCAGGTGCCGTGGGAGTGGACGGTCTTTTTGACTGCGGTGCCGGTGCCTATCCTAGAGGTGACCTCATATCCAGCTATCACACTCTCCAGAAATCGCTTACCGCCAACGCCCTGTTCTTCGGCGATCGCCAACGCCGCGGGTACCACGTGGATGGCCGCATGTCCGCCGCCATGACGGTTGCCTTCGTCCATCTCCAACGACACACCAGCAGTGGCATTGGACAATGTCGCAAAGACTGCCGGCGCAGAACCAGGCTGGCCTAGCAGCGTTGCCAGGCCGGAGCCACCAGTTTTAGCCGCCAATTGGGCCAGTTTCCCATTCTCAGGAAGACTACTGCCAGCCAGCATAGCGCCAATCGTATCCAGCACCACCGACTTGGCAGCTTGCAATGTTGATGGTTGTAGGTCTTCCAGTCGGGTCTCACAGACAAACTTAGAGAGGCGGCTTAGGTAGGCAGGCATAATAATCACCTGTGGCTCTTGAGAATGGTTGCCGTTTAGTTTACTCGACTGGCATAATCCGGCAACTATGTGCGGACAAAATCAAAACTGGCAGCCTTGGTCCAACTTAAAGCAGCCAATACCGCTTTGGCGCAAGTTGCAGTTGGTGGTCCGCAATAACTTTATAAAGTTGCGAACAAGAAAAGGCTGTTGTGGCAACTTCAATGAGCCGGGCTGTTGACTGGGGGACAATCAGCCGCCGGTTTCTGGCGGCTAGAGGGATTTCGACTGAAGCCCGTGTCAGCGTTTAACTAGGCTTTTAGCTAAGCGAGCAACTCGGTCTGATAGCCCTCTAGGTAGTCCTCATTATGCCCATTGGTCGCCACGAGTTGGTTTTCTTCAATCGCTAAATCCGCGGATTGAACCGAGCCAACGAGTTTGATTCCATCCCACCAGTGCTTGCCCCGGCCTCGACGGCGGCGCTGAAACCCCATGGCAGTGAGTTGCATACCAAAACTGCGCTGGGATACATCATCCTGGCCGGTGTCACGACACCATTCCTGAAACCCAGTGTAGAGTTCTTTGGCCAAAACCAAGTTGCTGCCTTCCACGTGACACTGAACATCAACGAACCGGGCCACCGGTCCGTCAATCATCCGGGCCGCTGCTTGGCCGGCAATCGTTATCATCTCCTGCTCTAAAACCACTTGCGGCGCTTCAAGTGTGGAGGCTCGCTTCGCTGCAACAGGTTCAACCTCGGCCAAGTCTTCAACCCAATTGGCAAAATAGACCAGCAGGTCCAAATATTGAGACAGGCCGCCAACGTGGTCCCAGCTCAAACCCTTGCCGTGCAGCGCACCGGCGTCCATCAGCAGGTTGATGGGTCTGATCTCGAACCGACGACGATATTCCGGTGGGCAGTTCCAGACCGGGGAGAACAGGTTGGGGAATACGGTGTTGTTCAACAGGAACATCACGCACCGGGCTGCTTGCAAGTCTGGGTTCTCTTCTCCCAGCGGCTTGTCGTCGAAGACTCGGTCCAAACTACGCTGCGTCTGAATCACCGACAAAGCAAAAGCGGCGCGAGCCTGGTTGGCTGCACGCCGCGTTAATTCAAACTGGTCTGGGCCGCTGTTGTCGACAGCAAAGGCAACGAACATATCCTCGGGACCATCCCGAAATAATTGTTTCGCGGTTACCTTTTCTTCCTGGACCGCCTGCAACAGAGCCATCGCCAGGTCCAGGTTCTCTTTGACCATTCTAATCTCAAATGCCGGATTCACCATCACAACACCTCTACCCACAGATCATTGGCAAATCCCCGGTCACACTTCCCAGAGAACTCGGCCAGTGGCTACTTACTCGTATCAGTTTATAACCACTGGCTGGTCAAATACCCGTTTATGTTAACCGTCACCCGACGAGTTTTTACTTGTTGATGTCGATAATAACCTTGATTATTTCGTCCTGCTGAGTGTCATACATGTCATAGGCTTTCTGAACATCAGTGAAGTCCATGCGGTGTGTGATCAGGTCAGCCGGTTCGCACCAACCCCGCTGCCTCAGAGCAACCATGTGCTTGATCTGGGAGGTTGGATCGCCGCTGCGGGCGCCGGTAGTGCCAATCATACGAGGCTGTTTGTCCATGATGTAATTGTGCTCGATGGGCACAAAATCATCAGCTTGTACGCCAAAGACCATGATGGTTCCAAATTGGCGGACCAAGCGGAAGCAGTCATTGAAAGGTCCTGGGTAACCGGAAGCTTCAACAATCACGTCAGGGCCGACGCCGTCGGTAATCTCCAAGATGGCTTCGTCCACGTTCTCTTTGTCTGGATTGATCTGGTGAGTGGAACCAAAGATCTTGGATTTTTCTAGACGGTAGTCCAAAGGGTCAACCACGGCAACGCTCGACGCTCCCATTCGCGAGGTAATCATTGCAAAGCTAAGACCGATGCTTCCCTGTCCCATGATAACAACGTTCTTGCCCAGGATATTGGGCATCTGCTGGCAGGAGTACAGCACGGTTCCGGAAGGCTGGCACATGACCCATTCGTCCAACGAACCCTCGTCCGGCAATAGGATCATACGGCTGGGGTCGGAGGTCATATACTCGACCAGACCGCCTTTGCCCCTGGCAGGAATGGCAATCACTCGCTGGCCTTCCTGGTATTCATCAGTGCGGCTTTCCACAATCACCCCGGCCAATTCATGGCAGGGTCGACCTGGATCCATGGGATATTCCTCTTCCGGGTGAATGTTGAACCCGTGGCGGCAGTCGCTTCCGCAAACAGACACGCGCTCCAGTTTAATCAGTACTTCACCATCTACTGCCACAGGCATATCAGTATCAATGAACTCAAAGTGTTTTGGTCCGGCAAGTCTCGCAGCTCTCATGCTGGCGAATCCCCCTTAATATTTTTGTTCCTATTGCTTATTGGTGTCTATCGGCCCAATCTCTTGAGCCGCGTGTATCTTAAACCGGGTGCCCAACGACGGCAACCGGTGCAAGGCATTAACTGGGCGGCGCTACACCTGCCCATGCCTGAAACATTCCATCTTGTGGTCGTTTACCATTCCAGTGGCCTGCATGAATGCGTAACAGATGGTTGAGCCAACAAACTTGAACCCGCGTTTTTTTAGGTCTTTGCTCATTACGTCCGATTCTGCGGTTGTGGCTGGGACGTCAGAGATTGAAGTCCATTCGTTGGTCTTGGTACTGCCGCCCACGAACCCCCAGATGTAGCTGTCAAAGCTGCCTGCCTCCCCTGCCACCTTCAAGAACGCCTTGGCATTGCCGATGGTAGAAGCAATCTTGAGGCGGTTGCGCACAATTCCGGCGTTGGCCATCAGACTTTGGAACTTGTCATCACCATAATTAGAGACGGCCACTACATCAAAATCGTCAAAGGCATCTCTGTAACTCTGACGTTTGTTCAAGATGGTGTTCCAACTGAGGCCCGCTTGGGCTCCCTCCAGAATCAAAAACTCAAACAAAAGTCGTTCATCATGGAGCGGCACACCCCACTCTTCATCGTGGTAGGAAATCATCAACTCATTGGCTGCCCATTCGCATCTGTCCATGCCCAATTGATCCTTTTATCTTGCGTGTATCTTGTGGCTTTATGTCTAACGGATTATTATAGGTCACGCTAAAAAGTACGAACCGATAATAGCTAATCAGATTTGGAAATACCCTTGGAGGTGCCAATAGTGGCAAGTCATTACGACGTAATTGTAGTCGGCGCAGGCAACGCGGCCCTATCCGCGGCCATCGCTGCCAAAGAAAAGACAGATTCCGTGTTGGTCTTGGAAAAGGCCCCTGAGTACTTCCGGGGTGGTAACACCTATTTCACCGGCGGCATCATCCGCTTTGCCTTTGAAGACCTGGATGACATCCGAACTTTGATTCCAGACATGTCTGAAACCGAAGTCAATCAAGTGGAAGTGGGCAGTTACACCGAGAACCAATTCTACGACGACATGATGCGCGTCACCGAGGGTTTGACCGACCCCGATCTGGCCCAAATCTTGGTCAGCCAATCTCTGCCCACCATGCAGTGGCTGCAATCCAAGGGTGTCCGGTTTGTCCTCTCCTATGGACGCCAAGCCTTCAAAGACGGCGACAAGTACCGTTTCTGGGGCGGACTATTAGTTGAGGCAGTCGGTGCCGGAAAGGGTCTATCCGATCAGCAATTCGATGTCTGCGCCGAGATGGGTATCGATGTCCGCTACTCCACTCAGGCCACCAAATTAATCCAGAACCAGAAGGGTCACGTCAGTGGAGTTACGGTCCTGGGCCCGGACGGATTTGAAGATATCACCGCAGGTTCCGTTGTCCTTGCAGCCGGTGGGTTTGAAGCCAACGCTGAGATGCGCAGCCGCTATCTTGGTCCAGGCTGGGAAAACGTCAAAGTCCGCGGCATCCCCTACAACACTGGAGACGGCATCAAGATGGCCTTGGACGTTGGAGCCCAGTCCCACGGCCATTACAGCAGCTGCCACGCCGTGGCCTGGGACATGAACGCCCCGGCCTTTGGTGACCGCACGATAACCGAGTTGTACCAGAAGCACTCCTATCCATTTGGCCTGATCGTTAACATCAACGGCGAGCGGTTCTTGGACGAGGGTGAGGACTTCCGCAACTACACCTACGTTAAGTTTGGCCGGGCCTACTTGACCCAACCCCAGGGCCTGGGATTCCACATCTTTGACGAAAAGGTCAAGCACCTGCTCCGAGACGAGTACCACATTGAACAGGTGACCATGGCCAAGGCTGACACACTGGAGGAATTGGCGGAGCGGTTGGATATCGACCCAGCCGGTTTTGTTAAGACCATCGAGGAATACAACGCCGCCGTACAGACGGACATCCCCTACAACCCAACCATCAAGGATGGCCGGAACACTGTGGGGATCACCCCGCCCAAGAGCAACTGGGCTGAACTCATTGACACACCGCCCTACACCGGCTATGCCGTTACCTGCGGCATCAGCTTCACCTTTGGCGGCATAAAGATCGACACCAGGGGCCGCGTGGTCACGAACGGCCAAGAGCCCATTCCAGGCTTGTACGCTGCCGGTGAAATGGTCGGCGGGCTGTTCTATCACAACTACCCGGGTGGTTCAGGTCTCTCGGCGGGTATGGTCTTTGGCAAGCTCTCAGGCACCAGCGCCGGAGAAGACGCCAAAGCGCTCAAGGCATAATAATCGATTAGCTAGCTGAGCAGGCTTCCGGGCAAAAACCCCGGAAGCCTGTTTATTTTTAGGAGCATTATGGTCTCGACTACAGATGGGGTAAAACTTGTTGCTGCCGAGACTGCTCGGCTCAAGGAATATCTACAGGAAACCTCTAAAACGGAATGGGCCCTAGACAGCCCGTGTGAGGGTTGGAGTGTGGGTGATGTGATTGGGCACCTGGGTTGGGCTGCCGAATTCTTCGCTGATTCCATCTCCCAAGGTCGGTCCGGTATCACCACTGCTCCAACTGGTCTTCCAGAGGTTGGCTCTATACCACCAGCTGAACTCCCCGATTTAATCGCCCGCATGGCCAAGGAATACAACCTGGCTGCCGATGCAGATCTGGCAGACGCTTTCTCCTCCAGCGTGGATCGGCTGAACGGCATCTTCTCCATCATGGAAAAAGATGGAGACTGGTCAACCGAATGCTGGAGTTGGAGAGGGCTACGATCCGCAGAGGCCTACCTCACTTCCCGCCTGAGCGAATTGGTCATCCATTCTTGGGACATTCGCTACCCATCCAATCCCAAGGCGGGGTTATCCCCCGATTGCGTTGCTCCGGTCTTGGATCGGTTGCCCGTTTGGCTGAACGAACTTGGCTTGGCCGATTTCCGATCAAGCCAATCTTCCACTGAACCATCCGCCCGTTACAGGTTCCAAACAACCGGAGCCGTTGGTTTTCTTCGTGACGTGGTAATCGGTGACAAAGAGAATGTAGTTGAAGAAGCCAAAGGGGAACCAACCGCAACCTTCACTTGTGGCGCCGACTACCTTGCCCTGCTTGTCTGGGGCCGCCTCAAACCTGGAGACCTACTGGCTGACGGAAGGCTCACAATAAGCCCCGGAACTGGAACCGGTGAAGAATTCGCTGCTTGGCTTTCCCGCTGAGCCTCTGGCATTTTTTCTCCAGCAAATCCTGCATGTTCGGACGGCATCTAAGTGTTTAATCCACAATCTCCACTGATTGCATATTTGAATGCCATACTGGTGATATGATTGGTGCCTTCCCAATAAGTATTCTGCCCGGATTCATCACAGCACCGGGTTTAATCAGGTCAATTTCTTGAATCAATCCTCTGAACCCATCAAGAAACCAATCTACTATGGCTGGTACGTATGTGCCGCCACGCTATTCATAGGCTTTGTCATGATTGGCGCCCGTAACAGCTTCGGCGTGTTCGTAGTACCGATGAGCGAAGAGTTTGGCTGGAACCGAACCACCATTTCCGTAGCCGCCGCACTTGGTGTCCTGGTCAACGGTGTAACACAACCATTCTTTGGACAGATTTTCGACCGTACCGGCGGACGGAAGATGATCATCACCTCGCTAATTGTCCTCGGTATCGGAACTATCCTTTTGTCCCTCACGTTCCACATCCTATTTCTGGCATTCATGTTTGGCATTGTGATCTCAATTGCCCAAAGCGGTCCCGCGCCCTCCAATACCGCCGCATTGATGTCCAGATGGTTCAAGCGCCGAAGGGCCACTGCCATCAGCATCAACTCCTCGGCCCTTTCCGTTGGCGGCATGATCATGGTTCCATTTTCGATGTTCCTGCTCGAAGCCACTAGCTGGCGAGTGGCTTGGGTTGCCCTGGGGTTAATCGTATTGACCGCCGTGCCATTGGCGCTTATCTTTCTTCGAGAACGGCCAGAGGACCGGGGGCTCTATCCTGACGGTGACCCACCGCCACCCGAAGGAGCAATCGGCGTCGGGCGTAACAGGTCAGGTGGACCCCTCGAGGTGGAGACCTGGAAGGAATCTTTCAAGACGGCTCCTATTTGGCAGATGGCGGGGTCCTATTTCGTCTGCGGCACTACAACCTTTGTAATGTCCGTCCACTTCATTCCCTTCGCTATTGAGGACCGTGGCGTAACCGGGGCGACTGCCGCGACTATTTTCGGCTACATGATGTTCTTGAATATCTTTGGGGCACTGGGCGCTGGTTTTCTATCCGATAAAATTGGCGGCACCAAGAACTGGCTAGCCTTAGCTTATTCCATAAGAGGCATTGGCTACCTCGTGCTCTTAACTCTAGATTCCGTCCTCGGGCTCTGGATCTTTGCCACAATTGCAGGGTTCTCATGGGTCGCAACGCCAGTGCTAACGTCTTCCCTAACCGCAGATGTTTATGGGACCAAAGCTCTGGGCACCATTTCTGGCATTACCTTCATGTTCCACCAGTTCGGCGGATTTGGCAGTGTCCTTTTGGCGGGTTTACTTTTCGATGTCACCGGAAGCTACACCGTGCCCTTTGCGATTGTCGGGGCTTTATTGCTCCCGGCTGCGATATCCGCCTTCAGCATCAAGGAGCGGAAGTACTCGTCGCGGTACCAGACACTGGTTCCCATGCCCGCAGCCGGAGATTAACTGGCCATCATGGCCTCATTCTTCAGTTTTATCCTTGCGCATCAAGGCGACTCAGCCGACCCCGAATTGCTCCATTGGATTCGGGAACGCTTGGATCAGATTTTTGGGTTCGGTCCATGGGTAATAGTCGGTGCCATGTCCTTCATCATTTTTTGCATCCCGATGTCCATCATCGTTGTTTACTTAATGCAGGCAAATCGGCGATCTGCGAGCAAGCCAAAGCATGAATCAAATTCCGCCGAAGGCCAGGAACAGGAGCAGTTGCCCTAACCGGGTTCCGTAACCTTCCGATTCTCGTGCCTAACACGTGCATAGTCGAGACTTGCCACGGATACGAAAAAATTGTAGACTAGCCCTCGAATCAGCTTGCAGATTCT
>DUCU01000071.1:18316-18880 GCA_012959605.1 Dehalococcoidia bacterium
ACGGACTTGCCAAGCTTGAACGCCGGGCCAACTCCAACCAAGTGTTGGGCCTCGAAATATTAGGAGCTGCGAAAAGATATGTTTGACAAAAAATCCCTTGACGCTATGTTTAACGAGCTTAAGGACGCCTACGAACTGGAGCCCGAATGGGAAGAAATTCAGCGGGACGCCCACCTCGGCATCGCACGGGCCGACGGCGGCGTAGACTTGGGCGGCATTGACCCCCGCGTCATTGAAGTACTGAACAAGCACAACCCAAGCTAGTCTTTCAGACTGGCAAATCTGAATCTGCATCCAATCAACTAACGGTTTATATGACGGATCAGCCGTTGACACTTCGGATTGCAGAACCCTAGCGTGTTACCAACAGGGACGGACCCTTACTTAAGGGTTCGTTCTTTTTTATGTAATCCTCATCTGTTGAAGGTAACACCCTTTGCATTGCCGACGCTGCCAGTCTCCCAGACTGATCCCTCTGGAAAAGAAACAACAAGACGACAACAACGTATTCCGCTGCCAGGAATGCGGTTACATCTTCAGCCCAGCCACTCACAGTCCAACCAC
>DUCU01000072.1 GCA_012959605.1 Dehalococcoidia bacterium
GGGAGTTCAGAAACTAAGTTGGCCAAATAACCACGGTGTTATTTTTGTAACAAATCTGCGATTTCTGTTGTGTTCCAAACGTATTGCACGATAGGCAAACAGGGTTTTTATATTGACACTTGCCATAGTGCGACGTATGCTCATGCAAAGTTAGTCGTGGACACGTTTTTTAATTGTTAATAGACACATCATAAAAACCCTGTCCTAGCGAAAGCCGATACCAATCAAGAGGTCTCACGCGAAATGTCTACTAGCACCAACAAAGAAATCCGTTTCTGGGGAATAATTGCGCTCTTTTTAACCGCAGTATTCCTGTCTGCCTGTGGTAGCTCCGATGGCGACGTAGGCTCACTAACCGTGTATTCGGGCCGTAGCGAAACCTTGGTAGGGCCACTGATCGACCGGTTCAAAGAAGACACGGGCATTGACGTGTCAGTTAAGTACGCTGGCACACCCCAACTAGCAGCAACTCTATTGGAAGAAAGAGACAACACCCCAGCAGACGTCTTCTTCGCCCAGGACCCGGGCGGCCTCAGCGCTGTGGCAGAAATGTTATCCCCTCTAGAAGAGGATGTCCTGACCAAGGTCCCACAATGGGCGGTGTCATCTGATGGCGTTTGGGTCGGGATATCCGGCCGCGCCAGAACAGTGGTCTATAACACTGACACGCTGACTCCAGACGACCTGCCAGATGACCTGAAAGGGTTTACCGACCCCAAATGGAAGGGTCGCCTTGGTTGGGCACCGACCAACGCATCGTTCCAGACCATGGTCACGGCCATGCGCTCCATGTGGGGCGACCAGCGGACGGTCCAATGGCTGGAAAATATTCAGGCCAATGACCCGAAGGTCTATCCCAAAAACACCCCAATCGTCTCTGCGGCGGCTTCGGGCGAGATTGATGTCGGACTTGTAAACCATTACTACCTGCACCGTTTTTTGGCTGAGCAGGGCGATTCCTTCAGCGCCAGAAACTACCATCTACCGGCAGGCGGCCCAGGTGCGATTATCATGGTCTCGGGCGTTGGTATCCTCGAGGAATCCGACAACAAAGATAACGCCCAACAATTCATTGATTATCTGCTCTCTGATATCTCCCAAAAATACTTCGTCGAAGAAACATACGAGTATCCGTTAGCATCCGGTATACCTGTGGCCGAAAGGGTGTCGCCGTTGTCCGAGATCAACAATCCTGACCTTTCTTCATCAGCCCTGTCAGATCTGGAAGGCACCCAAGCGCTACTCCGTGAGGCTGGCATCATCCCGTGAGCATTGGTGCGGTGGCAGCGGCTGGGCTAAGGTCTTTGTCCGGAGGCAGAGTAACCCCTCCGGCAGTCATCTGGGTTCCTGCGATATTCGTAGGTGCTGTGCTGATGCTGCCTCTGATTTACCTGGTGGTGCGGACATTTGACGCTGGCGGAGATATCTGGGACCTGCTCTTTCGCCAGCGGATAGGCACGGTCCTGCTCCGGACAATCTTATTGGTGGTCACCGTCACCGGGGCCTCGATCTTCCTGGCGGTACCCATCGCCTGGCTCACCACCCGGACCGACCTACCTCTCAGGCGAGTCTGGGTTGTCCTATCCGCTCTACCCTTGGTCATACCCAGCTATGTAGCTGGCTTCATCGTGATAGCCGCTCTTGGACCGAGGGGGATGCTGCAACAAGCGTTGGACGGCCCCTTCGGCATTGACCGTCTGCCCGACATACACGGCTTTGTCGGCGCACTACTCACCCTGACTTTCCTCAGTTTCCCCTACGTTGTGCTGACAGTCCGTGCCGCGTTGCTAAGAATCGACCCCGCACTGGAAGAATCCTCTCGCATACTGGGTCGCGGCAACTGGACTACCTTCTTCTCGGTTACGTTGCCCATGCTTCGGCCTGGCATTGCCGCTGGCGGGTTGCTGGTGGCGCTCTACACGCTCTCAGACTTCGGCGCAGTATCTTTGCTGCGTTACGAGACATTCACCTGGGCTATCTTCATCCAATATGAGTCGGCACTGGACCGCACGCTGGGCGCTGGGATGTCTTTGTCACTGGTGATACTGGCCTTGGCGATTGTCGGGCTTGAGTTGTTCAGCCGAGGCCGCGCTCGCTATTACAGCAGTACAACGTCAATCTCGCGCCCTACCTCAACTATCCGGTTGGGGCGGTGGAAGTGGCCGGCGTTGGCCTTGTGTGGCATTCACGTGGCGGTGTCGTTGGTGGCCCCCATGTCGGTCCTGGTCTACTGGGTGGTCAGGGGAATCTCGGCCGGAGAGCCGTTCAATCTGGTCTGGACCGCCGTGGGGAACTCCGTCTATGTAGCGGCGCTGGCTGCGACTGCGACAGTGATTGCTGCCCTGCCGGTCGCAGCTCTGTCAGTACGCTATCCGGGTGTGTTCAGCGGGTTCTTGGAGCGACTCAGTTATATTGGGTTTGCTCTGCCGGGGATCGCCATTGCGCTATCGCTAGTATTCTTCGGAGCCAGATACGCACCTCCGCTGTACCAAACCACCGGATTTCTGCTGTTGGCCTACGTGGTGCTTTATCTCTCCCCGGCGCTGGGAGCGGTGAGAACATCGCTGTTACAGATCAGCCCTCGGATCGAAGAAGCAGCCCGTGGACTGGGCAACAGCCCGCTGCGGGCTTTTTCATCGGTGACTCTACCGGTAGCCAGACCTGGACTGATGGCCGGATGGGCTCTGGTGTTTCTATTAGTGATGAAAGAACTGCCCGCCACATTAATCCTGAGCCCCATTGGTTTCAACACTCTGGCAACCTCCATCTGGTCAAACGCATCAGAGGCGTTCTTCGCCCGTGCTGCGCTACCGGCGCTGTTACTCATCGCTGCATCTGCCGTTCCCTTGGCCTTCCTTATGCTCCGAGAACGCCGGTAGGCTATAATCTACGCGGCCCGGCCATGCTTTCACCGGAAAGGCTGACTAGCCAGCATAGCCGGACGCCCAAAATCGTTTTTTCAGGAGTAGTGCGTTGCCTCTGGACAACAACACCCTCAAGGTCATCATCCCCGGCAAACTTATCGACGGAGTCGGCAGCAATGCCCAGGAAGGGATGGCGGTCGCCATCCAAGGCAATTCCATAAAATGGGTCGGCCCGGCTTCAGAGGCAGCAAGTCTGGATA
>DUCU01000073.1 GCA_012959605.1 Dehalococcoidia bacterium
CAGCCCAACGAAGGTTTGGTGGAGCAGATTGACGGCAGCCCGGCCCGCCTGCTCGATTACGACGACTCCGGTTGGGATATCTGCCCAGACCTTGCGGAGCGAAATTCCCACGGATTCAGTTTCATCTGGTACCGAATCAAAATCACCATCCCGGAGTCGGTTAACGGCCACCCGGTTAAGGGAACGCGAATCCAATTCGAGACCTGCATCGACGACTACGGCGAGATTTGGATTGACGGCGAATGCAATCGCGACCAGGGCGCAATTCAGGGGTTCAACACCCCTCAGCGGGTTCTGCTCAGCGCCGCCCCCAACCCCGGCGACCAACACACTATCGCCATGCTGGCAGCGAATGGGCCCCTCGGCGCGCCCGGTGGCACCGTATTCTGCCGCTACGCCAACCTGGGCTTTGAGTGGACAGGTGGCCTAGTCGGACCCCTTTAATCAGGGAAGCCCGTTTTAACCGTAAAGCCTTCTTTAATAAGACAACGACAAAGAGGAAAAATGAGACTTGAAAACAAAGTTGCTCTAGTCAGTGGCGGCGCACGGGGCATCGGCGCCGCCATCACCAAAATCCTTGCCCATGAAGGGGCAAAGGTCGTCATTGGTGACGTCCTGGTAGACGCAGGTCAAAAAACCGCTGCTGAGATCAATGATGCAGGCGGCGAGTGTGTCTTTGTTCAGTTGGACGTAACCAGCGAAGCCGCCTGGAATAGCGCAGTGGGCGAGGCGGTGAGTCGGTTCGGCAAGCTGGACATCTTGGTCAACAATGCCGGCGTGACATCGCGCGGCATGATCGAGGATATCAGTGTTGATGATTGGACTCGGGTCATGGACGTGAACGTCAAAGGCGGGTTCCTTGGCACCAAGGCGTCCATCCCATTAATGAGGGCCAACGGCGGCGGCTCCATCGTTAATATCTCATCTGGGGCCGCCATCGCTCCGCAGCCGAACACCTCTGGCGCATACTCTGCCAGCAAGGGAGCGGTCCGGATATTCACCAAGTCCACGGCCATCCAGTACGCGGGGGAGAACATCCGGTGCAACTCGGTTCATCCTGGTCCGGTGGAGACCGATATGTTGAACCTGAGCCGAGAAGATGACACAGAGCTTGCGACGATGAAGGCCCGAGTGCCGTTGGGCCGGTTTGGCAGCGCTGAAGATATTGCGTACGGTGTGCTGTATCTGGCCTCTGACGAGTCGTCATTTGTCACTGGCTCGGAGCTGGTGATCGACGGTGGCCGCACGGCCCAGTAGCCTTGTTAAACCGGGCTCAAGTTGCCGCTTATTGACCCGTTGACGAGCGGAAACCTATAATCGCCGCATCGAATATCTGCTCTCCTGATAATTAATATTCACGATTAAAATACTGCATCAGATTGGATATTTGTCTTCGCCGCGGTTCAGCTTCATGAATGTTGGATTGCCGATAGATTGATGGACCAGCTCAACTACCCGATTCTTCCTCGAAAAAGGTGATGCGCATGGCCATTCGAGCACCGTTTCTATCCACCCGCTACGGCGGTTATTATCACCGGGAAGTTCCAAAAGAAGACGCCGAACTGACTCGTGTCGGCCCTGGCACCCCCTGCGGAGAATATATGCGCCGGTACTGGCAGCCGGGAACGTTCTCAGATGACCTCAAGGACCTGCCAGTAGCCGTAAAAATACTTGGTGAAGAACTTGTGGCGTTTCGGGATTTCAGCGGCCGAGTCGGCCTGGTTGAATCCCATTGCCCGCACCAGGGAACATCACTGGAGTTTGGACTGGTCTCTGAGCGCGGCATCCGCTGCTGCTACAATGGTTGGCTGTTTGACGTTGACGGAGCCATCTTGGAAATGCCAGGAGAGCCGGAAGATAGCACCTACAAAGACCGGCTCTGCCACGGCGCATATCCGACGCACTAGTACAACGACACTATATTTGCTTATATGGGGCCGCCAGACCTAATGCCTCCATTCCCGCTCTTGGATACCTATGAGCGAGAGGGGTATCGGCTGATGCCTGGCACGAAATACGACTACCCATGTAACCGGCTGCAAATCTTGGAGAACGCTATGGACCCAGTCCATACTTCGTTCCTCCATGCCATCGTTTCAGGCTCACAGTTCACCGACGAATTTGGGGTGATACCCGACTCGACTTTATCGAGACCCCAGCCGGTATGGTCTATATTGCCACTCGGCGCTTGGGCGACAACATCTGGGTGCGCATGGTGGAAAACGTGATGCCCAACCTGCAGCAGGTGGCACCATTCGGGAGAACGGTCAAAATCCCCACGGATTCGATGGGCCGATGATGAGTCGCTGGATCGTCCCTCAAGATGACACCCACACCATGCTGTTAGAGTTCCGCCATATCAGCGTTACCGACGAAAGCACCCCTGCCTGGTGGTCTGACCGGGAGCAGATGCTACCGGCCCAATTGCCAATAACTGAAAACCTGGAAGACCAGCACGGCAGCCGTCGGATTATGAAGCGCAGGTTTCCCAAAGACCTATTGCGGTTCACGACCTAGAGCACTTAGCGGCAAGCCATCGGGGCTTAACCATGTTCCGGAAGCTGGTTAAAAATGGAATCCAGGCGGTCCAAGAAGGGCGCGATCCAGACGTGCTTTCCAGAGAGGAAAAGCCGGTCTCGACCTTTTGCAATGACACTGTTGTTCACTCGCCCGCGTTGGACAATTCTGAGGAAGACATCAAAATGATGCGGGAGACTGGCCGTCGATTGGCCGAGGATTACATCAAAAATCCTCCGCTCTCATCAAAAGGATAAACTGTCCACAACCGGCATCTCCTGAACAGATAAATCGAAGAGGTCTGGGAACTAAACCCAGACCCCTTTGTTGTTTAGTTAGTAATCAGATAGTTTACCCATCGCCCAAAAGCGTTTCAGGCTATAAACTAGGGAAAACCATTCCAAAAGAGTTCAAAACCAGGTGATGAAAGATGGCTAATAACACGCCGACAAATGGCCCTGGGGCGCTATCCTTAGACAGTGTTGACGGGTACCGGCAGAGCTTTGACGCCGACGCCTCCAAACGTTTGGTGCAAAACACCGTCACCCAGCGCGACGTCAACGAGATTGCCCTGAGCCACAAGATCGTCAACGAGTC
>DUCU01000074.1:0-1417 GCA_012959605.1 Dehalococcoidia bacterium
TTTGGGTTTCAGAACTGTTCGCCGATTGAATCCGATATCGGCCTGGTAGAAGTTTGCCATCAGCTCGGAGCACGGTTCATGCAATTGTCCTATAACAATCAATCCCTGCTGGCGAGTGGTTGTTATGAGGAGGTTGATTCAGGCATTACCCGCATGGGTAGGCAGGTTATCGCCGAAATGAATCGCGTTGGGCTTGTAGTAGACATGAGCCACTCGGGTGAGCGATCGACCCTGGAGGCTATCGCGGCGTCTGCACGCCCCATAGCGATTACCCATGCCAACCCCGCGTCATGGCATGACGCTCTGCGTAACAAGTCTGATACGGTACTTAAGGCGTTGGCGGAGTCCGGCGGAATGGTTGGGTTCTCCCTATATCCGCATCATTTGCGTGATGGCAGCGAGTGCAGTTTGCAAAGTTTTTGCCGGATGGTTGCCGATGCCGCAGACCTTATCGGGGTAAACCACATTGGCATTGGCTCTGATCTGTGTCAGGACCAGCCCGATAGTGTGGTCGCCTGGATGCGCAATGGACGGTGGACCCGGCAGACGGATTTTGGTGAAGGGTCAGCGGCGGCACCGGGCTTTCCCGCGCAGCCCGCCTGGTTTGAGGACAACCGACATTTTCCAAATATTCGACGCGGGCTCGAAGAAGTGGGGCTCGATCAGGATTCAGTAGCCGCTGTGATGGGCGGAAACTGGCTGGCGTTTTTTGAAAAATCGTTCGGGCCAGGCGGAACTATCTGATTCCATGAATGTGGGAGTGATTGGCCCCGCAGGCCCATCGAGCGCCAGTGCAACAGGAGCGCTGGATAAAGCCTTGCTAAGACCGCCCGAGGTCGTTTGCCGGTTAACGCGTATGGGAGCGGCCTTTCCCACACGCCTTAGTTTCATGCGGTCACTGGTGCGCCGTATGGCGACGGAGAACTGGCAGATTTCCTGTGAGCGCTTTGAGCTGGATAATGCCGGTTATGGCACGGCGGTCTATACCGTCTCCCTGCCTGGCAATAGTTATTCCCTGGTGGTCTTCGCCAACCCATTGGCTGACAGTGACCGGACGGACCGGGTTATTGCGTCCGCCTGGGATGCTGCGTTCGTACTCTTCGATGGTGTTCCGGGCGAGGCCGATATTGACCGTCTTCGACAGCAGACGCCGCTTCAAGAGGCGGGGCGTTTTGAAGCCACCGACCTTATCTTGTCTCGTGCCAACCGGAGCCTACGACTGTTTGAGTACAGCTGCGATTGTCTTGCAAGCGGACGCCAGCCCGAACCTCAGCGGCTGATGGACGTTGGGTACCTGATGCGCACCACAGCCGTCTACGGGAACGGTAAGTTCGGGGCCAGTGATCGTTCCAGAATCGCCACCCGGCCGGAAACCCAGAATTCTTTTGCGGCCGAGATGCTGACGGTGTACCTGATC
>DUCU01000074.1:1622-3072 GCA_012959605.1 Dehalococcoidia bacterium
GAGCCATGAGCAGGGTCGGGGCGGGCGAATTGCAGCGGGCCGAGCAGTTGCGGCAACGGGTGTTGACCCACCTGGCGCAGTGGCGGGTGGATGATCCTGCCTACCAGGCACGTAATCAACAACTGTCTGACGATCTCACAGCTTTCGGGCGCTGGCTCGATGAGGCGAAGTCCAGACCGACTGGCTCGGGTTTACTTTGGGATGCCTTGTATCGCTGGGCAGAGGAGAATCTCAGTCTGGATGCCCAGGAGTTGCTCGTCGCTTTAATGCTTGAGTTGTACCCTGAGTGTACTGACGATCTTGAAGATATGTTTCATATTGCGAAGGAGCGGCGGTTGGATGTAACCATGCCCGTTGAAGACTTGCGGCAGTTGATGAACTCACAGTACGACTGGACTGCGGGTTTCGATTTTAGTGATGCTAAAGAGAATACTCATTTTTGGTATGTGTCGGAAAATAAGCTTGAACCCCGCTTTGGGGTTCGCGAAGAAGAGCCAGGTGCAGAACGTGAAATGCCGGTTGCTATCGCCCGCGACATGACGGCTTTACGGGCAGATCTGGCACAAGCGCTGAATGGAGTCACCGTGGCGGAGTTTCTTTTTACCCATCCGCAATACCGCCACCTGGTGCGAAGAGTTCAGGCACTGGGGCAGTGCCCCTATGGCGAAATTCGAGATAACCTGTTAGCCAGCACTTGTTCGCCTTTGGATATTTTGCGTTTTAAATTGGCTTTTTTTGGTGCCGCCAAGTTTGATCCCAAATCATCCTTGTGGACCCGCATTTGTATGTATCAGGGCGCCCCGTTACCGGACGAGCTGGACTCAGCCACAGTGGACGACTGGTGGCTTGCCATATGGCCAGGCGATACCGCGTGAGGCAATCGGTCTCGGAGTTCGGCCAACTCATTCTAAAAGCGGCGGTTGGGGTGGGCGTACCTTTAGGCATTGCTGAAGATATTGTGCAGTCCGTTTTATGGCTTCAAATACGGGGATTACCGGCAGATCGAAGTATCTGCCAGGCATTAACTAGCCTGGATCGTGGCGATGCAAACCCCGGAAAAGTTACTGATGGGAGCCGGCATGAGTTGGAGGCTCTGCCCGGCAAAAAGCTATCGTCGGTTTACCTGGCGGTCTTTTTGATGGACGCGCTCCAAACTGGATGGCCGGCAATCGGAAAATCTTTCATTTATGCTGGGGTTGACAGCCCCTTGCTCGTTTTGGGCGCCCTCGCGTGGGCAAATAATGAAGCAAAACGTTCATTTCGCCTGCAGTTTGTAACCGATGAGCAAGCCTTTTCAGTGAAGCTTGTAGCCGGTAGCGCCACCGTTCATAAATTTCAAGAACAGTCCACAAGCGCACTCAGCGGCGCCGGGCGTTTCATCGTGCAAAATGCGGATACGCAGCCTTGTCATGATGAGGCCGAGCTTATTTTAGATGAGCGCTTGGCGGAA
>DUCU01000075.1 GCA_012959605.1 Dehalococcoidia bacterium
ATTACTCATGGAGCGGGTTTTGCCTTTCGTGAATCAGAATCAAGACCTGGTTCAACGGTGGCAAATCCCTCTACCCCTTGTCAAGTGAATACTAGCCAAAGTCTACTGGTCAATTTGCAATAGAAGCCGTCGCAGATAAAGGGAACGGGGGCAATCTATTGCGTTAGAATTACCGCAACATTCAATACACTGTAATTTGTCGTAATCACAGAGGATAGATGATGGAAAAACTTGATCTGCACTTTGGTGCTGGGATTGCGCTTGGTGTCAGTGAAACAGCCCGGCAAGCCCGTTGGATGGAGGAGTTGGGCTACGAATATTTCTCAGCCGGCGAGCATTTCATGCGCGGAGACCCGCCAGGTCCGACCCACGCAACCCTGCCAGTATTGGCGGTGGCGGCCGGCGCAACAGACAATCTGCGTGTCCTCTCTTCTATTATTCTGACCCCTTTCTACCATCCCTTAGTATTGGCGCGAATGACCGCCACTCTGGATGTGGCTTCCGGAGGCCGGTTGACTTTGGGAGTGGGTGTCGGCGGCGAGTTCCCAGTGGAGTTCGAAGCCGCTGGACTCAAGGTTAACCAACGGGGACGTCGGACCGACGAGTGCTTGGATATCATGCGCCAGTTGTGGACGGGGGAACGCGTTACGTTCTCCGGACGGCACTTCCAAATGACCGACGCCATGATCAACCCGACCCCAACCCAAACGCCCAACCCGCCGATATGGGTCTCGGGTCGGCGCGATTCGGCAATGGTCCGTTCTGCTACCTACGGTGACGGGTGGATGCCTTATTTCTACGACGCGCCCAGATACCGCGACAGCGTCAAGAAGATTAAAGAAATTGCAGCTGCCGCCGGACGAGACATGTCTGGATTCCAGTGGGCTCACTTCCCCTACATAGCTATCTATCCCACTGAGCAAGAAGCTGCGGAGGTCGCAGCAGAACAGCTTGGTGGGCGATACCTGTACGGTGGCGAATTCTTGGATATTGTCCGCAAATACTGCTTGCTTGGTACCGTGGAGAACTGCATCGAACAGTTGCAGGAATATATCGATGCTGGAGCACGGCATATAGTCTTCAGCATCAGTTGTCCCAAAGAGGATCGAGAGCGCCATCTTGAGGTCATCGCCAAAGAACTAATTCCCCACTTTAAGGGCAAATGACTCAGGGAGTTTGTCCAGCGACGGACTTAAATCAGACCTACGTAGAAATTGAACATATCCCGGAGTCGCCATTATGACAATTGGGTTTTCCTGGCGTAGAATAGGCTCGAGTTGTTATGGCTCTGGCGGTCATTTGGCAGTAAGTGAACGCATATCTTCGACGAGTCACTCAAAACCGGACGGCTCAGGTAGGGAATTCCGTTATTTCGGTAACTGGTCGTCCTGTATAATAAGGCGCGAACACGTATGAACCATCGGTGGATTTAGCTTCAGCTTGCCAATGTTCACCGATTGGCCAACTAGCAAGAAATTGATATCGACTAGCATTTAGTCAAGCGGTATTACGTCATCTGGTAATCACCAGTAGGAGCAAAGATGTCGCGAATAAAACGGGTGGTGCTGTTTCAACCAGCGTCAGCCGGTGGAAATTTTGAATACGTAGCCATACCCAGGCAGGGAATGCTCTTCCTTTCGGGCGCACTGGCCCAGTGGGAAGGACCCAACATATACGAGCGGGAGATTTGGTTTGAAGACCGCTCCGGACTCATGGACCCGGATAAAGACCTTGAAGGCGTAGATATCTTCATGGTCACAGCGTTGATTAATGAAGCCCCACGCGGCTATCAGATAGCTAAGCTAGCCAAACAATTCCACCCGAATATCATCACCATTGGCGGCGGGCCTCAAATGAGCCCTCTCGCTGCGGAGGCCTTCAACTACGGTGACTTTGACGTCATCGTCAACCGTGAAGGTGAAGATATCATCGGCCAGTTGTCTGACGTGCTTCTTGAGCATGGCCCAGGCGAACGAGACCAATATTTGGCCAAAATTCCAGGTATCAGCTACCGAAAAGACGGCGGCGTTGTCGAAACCCGTCGATCAGGTCTGGTCAGTCCCGACTTCGTAGAGTTGCCTGATTTCCGTTCGATCAAAGACTTAAACTCAGCCAATCCAATGGTGGGCGCAGTCATAGAAACCATCAGAGGGTGCACCGAGAACTGCACCTATTGTCAGGTCATCCAACAGTTCTTGGGTTACCGGATGATTTCCCGTGAGACCGAGTTTAAGCGTCTCGCCCAACTTCGTGAACTTGCCGCCGATGGCCTGGTTCACAGTTCCCGGAGCGGCGGCTTCCAGGTATTTATCTCTGATGACTTGCACGCCCCGCCCCAGAGGGCAGTCAAGTTCCGTGATGAACGCCTAGCCCGCCTGCACGGGTGGAAGGGCCACACGGATGGCATGAACATGATTTGCCAGGTCCGGGCCGAGGTTGGCCAGGACCAAGAGCTAACTGCCGCTATGCAGGAAGCCAACATCAGCATGATCTATGTGGGTGTTGAGTCTGACAACGCTGAAAACCTGATTGCTATAAACAAACGCCAAGAACCAGGTCAAATGCACAAAGACCTGGATTACCTGAACAATGAAGGTCTAGCAGTGGTGGCCATGACGATCATCGGCCTGCCATTTGACACTGAAAAGAGCGTTATGGACTTGGCGGACTGGGTGACCACGGTTAGCAAATACCAGACCGTCAACTTCCTGACACCGCTACCTGCAACCTCCAACTGGGACACGTTGGTTCCGCTGGATGAGAACGGTGACATCTTGGCTGAAGGTGCCATGCGCCCCTACCATCTCTACACCGGCCGGCAGTTCGTCCATCAGGACAAACGCTGGACGATGCAAGAGAGCCGAGACCTGTTTGACCGGTACACGGCCAAACTGAACCCCGTAGATGACCTCTATCGACGCATCTTCAGGATTCTCAGAACGTACAAACTCAGATTGGCAGCGTCGAGCCGCGACATGAGCGAGACTCTAGCCGTCAAGTTGAACGATGCAACCGGATCACTTCGTAACTGGTCCGATACTGCCTCACTCTCGGGAATCGAGTTCGGCGATAACATCGCTGAGCAGATGGTCGAGTTAATCGATCAGATTCGCGCCGTCTCTCAACCTCTGGCCAACGCAAGGAAAGAGGCAGCGGACGTTATCGGTAACCGGGTCAACGAATTGTCAGAGTCGCTTGAGCAATTAACCGGCCCCACCGGCAACCAAGAGTTGGCCTTGAACATATCCGGGCGGATCACTGAGTTGACGGAACTTATTGACTCAACGGTGACTGTGACTTCACAGGCCGGCGCCAAAGAATAAACAAACTCGTTCTGGGCTAATCCGACTAATATCGATCTGATTGGCTCAGAAGAACCATATCTAATTGTGATTTGCAAAGGCCCTTAACCGGGCCTTTGCAAGTGTATGGGCTGGGAAAAGTATGAATGGAAATCACCGGGTGATGGTCACTGGCATCGGTATCATCAGTCCCCTTGGATTAGACGTCGAGTCAACCTGGGACGGCATTGTAAACGGTCGCTCTGGGGTAGACCTGATCACCGCCTTCGACACAGAAGGTTTTGACACCCATTTTGCGGCAGAGGTCAAAGGCTTCGACCCCGAGAATTATCTAGAACGCAAAGAAGCCCGGCGGATGGATCGATTTGCCCAATTTGCCGCCGTCGCTGCCCAGCAGGCTTGCGCCCAGGCAGGTCTGGAGCGCGGAACCGTCGATCCGTACCGCGTCGGGGTAATAATCGGCAGCGGCATCGGCGGGATATCAACACTCTCCCAACAACACGAGATATTGATTGAACGCGGCCCCAAACGCGTCAGCCCTTTTCTGATCCCCATGATGTTGGGTGACATGGCGTCCGCCCAAGTCTCAATGGTCACTGGGTCAATGGGCGCCAACTACTGCTTGGTCTCAAGCTGCTCCAGCGGCGCTGATGCCTTGGGTCAAGCGTGGGCCATGATCAGGCGCGGCCAAGAAGACATCGTCTTAGCCGGTGGCAGTGAAGCCCCTTTGGTACCCGTTGCAGTGGCCGGTTTCAACGCCCTCCGCGCACTCTCTCGCTTCAACGAAAACCCTGCCGGAGCCAGTCGTCCGTTCGACGTCAACCGTGATGGCTTTGTGATGGGTGAAGGAGCTGCCGTATTGGTCTTGGAGAGCGAAGAAAGTGCCAAGAAACGCGGCGCGACCATCCTTGGGGAGATTAAAGGCTACGCCGCCACATCTGACGCCCATCATCTAACGGAGCCATTGGCATCGGGTGAAAGTGCGGCCCGGGCCATGACCAAAGCATTGGAAGAAGCGGGAGTAACCGCCGCTGATGTCGATTACGTCAACGCGCACGGAACTTCCACTCCTCTGAACGACCGCCACGAGACGGCGGCAATAAAAGTCGCTTTGGGAGAGGACGCCTACCGCGTGCCCGTCAGCTCCACAAAGTCCATGACTGGCCATCTACTTGGCTCAGGCGGTGCGCTGGAAGCCTGCTTCTGTCTGCTGGGAATGGCAAACAGCATTATTCCGCCGACCATCAACCTCAATGAAGCCGATCCTAGCTGCGACCTTGATTACACACCGAACACTGCCCGGCCACAAGAACTAAACGTTACAGTGAGTAACTCCTTCGGATTTGGCGGCCACAACTCGGTGTTGGTCTTCGGCAAACCAGAGATGGACAGTTAACCTGTGACTATGGGCGGATCTGGGCATCCGTGGTCCCTGCCCTCCGACCTTGATACCGAGGCCCTTTCCGGACACGTGCCAACGGCCATTGCCCAGTTGCTGGTCAAACGTGGCATCGACACGCCAGATAAGCTCAAGGTCTTTTTAGTACCGTCCCACAAATTACCCCATGATCCCATGCGGATAACCGGCATGGAAATCGCGCTGAAACGCCTGTATTCCGCTGTTAAAGACGGCGAACGAGTTGGGGTATTTGGCGATTTCGACGTTGACGGCATCACCGGCACCGCCATCATCTGCGAAGGGCTTACAGCACTAGGAATAGATGTCTCCCCTTACTTGCCCCACCGAATTGACGAAGGCCACGGTTTATCCAACGCCGCCATCGACACTCTAGCCAGTAAAGGTGTGACTTTGATTGTCACCGTGGATACGGGAATCACATCGTTTGATGAAGTGGATTACGCCAAGTCTTTAGGCGTAGATGTGATCATCACCGATCACCACATCCCCCATGGCGGCGTGCCCAACGCGGTGACCTCACTGAACCCCAAGATACCCGGCGGAGATTATCCTTTCTTGGAACTCTGCGGCGCCGGCATTGGGTTCAAGCTGATCCAAGGGCTCTACGAATTCTACGGCCAACCGTGGGACCCAGGCCTGTTGGAACTGGCAGCCATGGGTACGATTGCCGACTTGGTGCCACTGCTAGACGAAAACCGCTACCTGGTACAAGAGGGTCTAAGAGAATTAGCCAACACCCGCCGCCCAGGACTTAGGGCTTTGTACAGCTTGGCCAGGGTAAACGCTGATGAAATTACCGCCGAGACGGTTTCATTCCAGATCGCGCCTCGCCTGAATTCTGCCGGGCGGATGGGGGATCCAATGGACAGCTACAACCTGCTGACCACAACCTCTCCGGAAGAAGCCGGTGCGCTAACCCGCAAACTTGAATCACTGAACATGGATCGCAGAGCCGTCACGGAAGAATCTTACGCCATTGCCCAGGAGCGGGTTGAGGACTTGGGTGAACTCCCACCGGTATTAGTTATTTCGGACGAACGGTTCTTGCGCGGCGTGGCTGGCTTGATTGCCGGACGGCTTGTGGACAAGTACCGGAGGCCAGCCGTGGTGATTGCTGTGGAAGGTGAATTCAGCGTTGCCAGTGGCCGCAGCATCCCGGAATTCAATATCGCAGCGGCATTCGAGTCGTGCGAAGACCTTCTAATCCGGTTTGGCGGCCATTCCCAGGCTGC
This sequence comes from Dehalococcoidia bacterium, assembly GCA_012959605.1. Taxonomy (GTDB): domain Bacteria; phylum Chloroflexota; class Dehalococcoidia; order Lucifugimonadales; family UBA3495; genus UBA9611. The sequence continues at coordinate 5,955 of DUCU01000075.1, forward strand.
GGGCCTCTCAGTGCCAACTGCGTCCATTCCCCAGCTTAAATCGCGTTTAGAGGCCTACAGCGCCAATTCTCTTGATACCCAAGGCCTGATCCGCAATATAGAGATTGACGCTGTGATTAGCCTGGACGCACTGGACGAGGATTTCATTCGGTGGATCAACGATTTGGAGCCCTATGGACCGGCCAACCCAAGACCGGTTTTTGCCAGTATGGGTGTAAAAGTATTGGAGACTTTCCACATGGGCCGGGAGCAGCAACACTTAAGGTTGAGATTGGAAAACAATGGCGCTCAATTTACCGCCTTGGCTTTCAATCAAGCGGACAAATGGCAGCCAAACACTGAATACTTGGATATGGCCTTTACGGTGATGAACGATTCTTTCCGTGGCAAAGGTGCCATCGCCCTTAGGTTTCTGGACTTCAAACCCTCGGCGTAATCTTCAAACCGTCTGCTGGAATTATTCCCACCCTGGCACTCTAAGCGGAAGCGAAGGGTGCCTTTGTTTATAACAGGTCTAATTCCAATCGCAACAAGATTCTTCGGCTCACGCCTCAGAATGACAAGACACTAATTGGTTGTTGGCCGCACCAGTTGGGCCTTCCACACCAGCAATGGCACGGTGAAAATCACAACTATGATTGCCACGACCTGGGCTTCGTTCAACGCACCGAAGTATTCGTTGAACTCCTCCCTGAGGAAGCTCAAGAAGAACCTGCCAATGGAATAGGTCGCCAGGAACAGGGTGAAAAACATCCCATTTGGCCGTAACCGATTGCGCAGCGGCCAGATAGCAGCGACAAGTAACAGGTCGAATATCATTTCATACCCCACCGCAGGGTGGGTTGGCGGCCGGAAAATTCCAGGGCTATTTGCGTGCGTGTAGATGAATCCCCATGGAAGGTCAGTAACCTTGGAGAAATGCTCTCCGTTGATAATGTCTCCTAAACGCCCAATCGCCATACCAATCAAAACCGCGGGAGCTGAGACGTCAGCCAAGCGCCCAATACTCGGCAGGTTCGCCTTTTGAGCCTCGCCCATGAAAGGGAATACTGTCCGCCACAGAGAAAGGAACCATTCTGAGTTACGGATCATGATGTACAGCGCCCCGCCAACGAATCCGCCAATAATGGCCCCGTAGATTGCTATGCCTCCAGACCAGACTGAAAACACGCTTAGGAAGTCGTCCCGGTAGACTTCATCCCAGAAATCGATCACGTGCAGAACCCTGGCGCCGATTACTCCGCCGATGATGGCCCATACCGCCACGGAGTAGATGGAATCAACGATCATCCCCTCACGGCCACCCCAGCGGGCTATGAGCCATACCGCAACCGCAACGCCGACAAATGTCAGGACGCCGTGCCATGACAGAGTCAAATTCCAGAAGTCGATCAGGTTGGGGTTTATTCCGATGGAGATGCTGGCCAGGATGCCCATTTATTGAACCTTTGCCGAGTCAGATTAATTTGTTCAGTTAAGTGATTGCCGTTCCCGCTGGCTCCGTACGCCACAGCGCTTACACTGGGATGGAGTTTTCTCCACAGAGTTCTGGTGGAACCGTGCTTACAAGGTAAACCCCAGCGCTATGTCGTTGCAATACATCTGCTATCTGCTGGTGCTCTTCTTCGCTGGAAGGTATTGTGAACAATGCGGGTCCGGCTCCGCAAAGATGCATGACCGGGCCTCCCTGATCGGTAATCTCCCGACACATCTCCAGCAACTCCGGATAGGTCCGGGCAGCAACTTCAGAGAATGCGTTGAAGAGTAGACCCCGCATAGATTCTCTTACGAACTGGCCCGACGTTAGGATTTGTATCATCTGCCGAGTTAACCCGCCGTCGCTGAACTGGGCGCGGGTCAACCGGGAATACATGCTGGCTGTCTTGTTGGGGATGACCAGTGAAGGAAATACCAACGTTATAGCCAGGGGCGGCAAAGTTGCCAGTTGGGATATCTGTTCACCCTTTCCCTGGGCCAACGCGGTGCCGCCCCAGAGGAAGAACGAAACATCTGAGCCAAGAGTAGCCGCTATAGTTGCAAGTTTTTCTGTTGAAAAGCCAAGATTCCAAAGACGGTTCAGCCCCAACAGCGCGGTGGCGGCGTCACTACTCCCTCCCCCCAGGCCCATGCCCACGGGGATACACTTCTCAATGGTGATCTTCGCTTCAGGTTGGATATTCCCGGCTTTGGCCAACTCCACAGCGGCCTTCCAGACCAGGTTCTGGTCTCCGGCCAATTCCGGGTATTCGCATTCAACCTTCAGGTCGTCGCTTGCTTCGAAGTGGAGTTTGTCGGCCAGCGCGATTGTCTGCATGACCGTTTTAACCAGGTGGTAGCCGTCATCCAGGCGGTCAAGCACTTCAAAGGTCAGGTTCACCTTGCCGTAAGCCGGAATCTCCAAACCCTAACTATCCTTGCTCTGCGATTCTGAAGTTTCTGACCAGGTCTTATAGATGTCGGCCCATTCGGAGATATCCAGGGTCTGCGGCCTGCGTGTAGCGTCGATGCCAGCTTGTTTCAAGATAAGTCCACCGGCTGCTGGTTCAATTTTCAGTCCATGGCTCAGAGAATTGCGAATCTGCTTGCGCGGCGCGGCGAACCCGGCGCGCACAACGGTAAAGAAGTCTTCTTCGCTGGCGACTTCTGCGGCGGTACTCGGGAGCACATCCAATCTCACTACGGCCGAGGTCACCTTGGGAGGGGGGCGAAACGACTTTGGAGGCACTGAGCAGACCATCTTAGCCTTGGCGTAAAACTGGGTGGCCACGGACAAGATACCCATATCGCCAGGCTTGGCGACCATGTTCTTGGCGACTTCCTGTTGGACCATCACCACTAGCAGGTTGGGTTTTGGCTCCGACTCCAGCAGCCGTCGAATTATGGGGTTGGCGGCATAGTAGGGCAGGTTGGCGACTACTTTGTAGGAGGTATCCGGCGCGATGAGTTCTGCCAGGTCAACGATGCGCGCGTCGGCTTCTACACAAGTCAGATTTGCTGGGAATTCCAAGCGAGCAGGAAGGGCAGCGGCCAATTCTGAATCTAGTTCCACGGCGACCACGCGTTTAACACGTTCAACCAGCCGTTTGGTTAGGACTCCGCGACCTGGTCCAATCTCAACAACGACATCATCTTCTGAAAGGTCTGCGGCGTTGAGGATACGTCCAGCGGTGCGGATGTCGGCCAAGAAATGCTGACCAAGGGACTTACGAGTGCTGATCCGGCCTGATGAAGACGTCACGGTTTAGCGGGCACCTGATTCAGGTAGCGTGACATGTGGATGGGGAAGAAATGCTGAATTGCAGCGAGTGAGGAAAAAATAAGACCGTACACCTCCCGTTGTCATTGACCATCAGGCATGTCATGAATGATGACTCAGGCCAGGCACTCCCACGGCACCCGCAGGGTCCTGTTTACCGTTGCTTCCTTCCGGATCTGGCGGGGTTCACAAGTCTACGTCGCGCGGGACCCAGCCATCAGTATCATCTTCCACAATATGGGCCCTTTGGCCTCGCCGAGGGGAGGAATTCAACTCCGCTATAGCGGATTGCAGATATAGGGCACCGCTGGCTCCCCGTCTAGTACGGCCTCATTAACATGGTAGGATTGAGAGCGTGGGCGAGTCAAGCGTTTCCCGCTCGGGCTTGGGTGTTGGCTAAGTACTCAATTGGGCAAAATGCTGTAGCCAATTAGGTTAGCCTGCCGTAAACTTCCTCTAGTTATGCAGATACGAAAAGCAGTAATACCCGCCGCCGGACTAGGCACCCGCTTTCTGCCGGTAACCATGTCTGTGCCCAAAGAACTCCTGCCCATTGTGGACCGTCCTCTGTTGCAGTATGTCATTGCCGAGGCTGCTGAAGCCGGCGTGGAAGAGGTGATAATCGTCACCTCACCAGGCAAAGAATCCATCGCAGATTACTTTCAGCCACACCCAACCATTGAACAGCGATTAACAGCCAATGGAGAAGACGACTTGTTGGCCAAGGTGACTGAAGCTGGCAACCTGGCAAAAGTCAGCTTTGTGATACAGCATGAAGCCTTGGGCCTTGGTCACGCGGTGCTCATGGCTAAAAACGCGGTGGGCGACGAGCCTTTTGTGGTGATTCTGCCTGACGATATCATTGCCCATTCACCCGGGGCGATCAGCCAGATGGTGCAGGTGTCAGAAAAGATGGACGCTGGGGTTATCGCGGTAGAAGAGCTACCTTGGGAAGTAGTCCACAATTACGGAGTAGTGGACGCTGATCCGGTCTCTGAAGGTGTCCACAAGATTATGCGGTTGGTGGAAAAACCTCAGAGAGAAGAAGCTCCATCTAACCTGACTATCGTTGGACGTTATATCCTACCGCCGCAGATATTTCAGTGTCTTGAAAACACCAAACCAGGCGCCAAGGGTGAGATTCAATTAACCGATGGGCTCTTGGCGCTGCTCCAAGATCATGATCTATTCGCTTTTGAATTTGCCGGAACTCGGTATGACGGTGGCACGCCGATGGGCCTGCTTAGAGCATCCTTGGCCTTTGCACTGGACCGGGAAGACACTTCAGAAGATGCCATCGCGTTGTTACGCGAGTTTCAAAATAGAACTGGTTGATGATTTCGGCGGGCACTCATTGCCAATTCATCAGCAACAATACTAGGAGGAATCCCTATGGCCACCCGCAAACAGGCACACATTAACTCGGTTCAGAGCATCAAGAAAGATTTACTGGCAGTCCTAGAGGGAATGGACTACTGCATCGACTGGAAACAAGACGATTCTAAGTGGTCGGCGAGAGAGTTGATTTACCACGTTATAGACACACCACCCGGCGGAGTTAACAACCTGGTTAGTGGGATTTATTCCGGAGAAGTGACGGAATATGATCTCTGGAGCGACCTGACAAACCTCACTCCGGAACGGCTCGCCTATGACCTGGAGCAGGTCACCGCAGACATTGAGGCGTTCGTTGAGAGTTTGGATGGAACCCTATCGGCAATGTCTGAAGAAGACCTGCACGACAAAAAGGTCATGATGCATCAGAAAACTCGGAACGTGGATGAAGAGCGTTCGATCAATACCATTTTGGAACGAACGTTGGATGGGCACATCCGAGAGCATCTAGTCCAATTGCAGGCACTGCGAGAAGCCCTGGCAATCTAGCCTCAAAAGACAGTAACGACGGCGCTAGCAGCCGACTTCCAAGATACTCAGGAACGCTTCCTGGGGAATCTCTACTTGGCCCACCATCTTTAGGCGCTTCTTACCCTCTTTCTGCTTTTCCAGCAATTTGCGCTTCCGCGTAATATCGCCGCCGTAGCACTTTGCCAATACGTCTTTGCGCATGGCACGCACGGTCTCACGGGCGATTATCCGACTGCCGATGGATGCTTGAATCGGTACTTCAAACTGCTGTCTTGGAATGGTGCCGCGCAATTTTTCCACAATCTTACGGCCCTGCGACACGGCAGCGTCTCGGTGCAGAATCAATGACAGCGCTTCCACCGGGTAGTGGTTCACCAGAATATCCACTTTCACCAGGGGCGCGGCTTGGTATCCGGCAAAAGTGTAGTCCAACGACGCATAACCCTGGGTTTTGGACTTAAGTTGGTTGAAGAAGTCAGCCAGTAGTTCCACCAAAGGCACGGTGTATTCCATCACAACCCTGGAGGTATCGTTGTCATCAGAACCACTATCGCGCCGGGTGCCACCGCCCTGCATGTACTCCATCCGTTTAAACTCTGATCGGCGTGAATGCATTAGGTCCATCAGCGCACCAACGTGTCGGCTGGGGGCGACGATGGTCAGGTCCAGCATCGGTTCTTTGATAACTGATAGTTCGTTTGGCGAAGGCAATTTAGCTGGGCTATCAATCATGACCGTTTCGCCGTTGGTCAATTCCACCTGATAGGCGACGCTGGGTGCCGTTATGATCAGGTCTAGGTCATACTCTCGTTCCAACCGCTCTTGGATAATCTCCAAGTGCATAAGTCCCAAGAAACCGCAGCGGAAGCCGAATCCCAGGGCGCTGCTGCTCTCCGGTTCCATACTCAATGACGCGTCATTGAGCTGCAGTTTTTCCAGGGCAACGCGCAGGCTGCCATATTCTTCGCCGTCTGAGGGATATAGACCGGCAAAGACCATGGATTTGACGGGTACGTATCCGGGCAAAGGTTCTTCAGCAGGTATGCGGTCGAGGGTTAACGTGTCACCGACGCTACATTCCCGCACTTCCTTGAATCCAGTGGCAATGTATCCAACCTGCCCTGTTGAGAGCGATTCAGTCGGCGTTGGTCCGGGTGAGAATATCCCAACCTCAACTACTTCTGCCAACCTGCCCGAAGACATGACCTTAATCTTGTCGTTCTTGCGGACGGTCCCATCTTTCATCCGAACGTGGGCGATGATTCCCTTGAAAGAGTTGAATTCCGAGTCGAATACCAAGCTGCGAAGAGGTCCTTCTTCCACGCCGGCAGGGGCGGGTACCCTTTCAACAACGGCGTCTAGAATCTCTTTCGCGCCGGTTCCTTCTTTCGCGGAGACGTAGAGAATCTCGTCCTTAGTGAATCCAAATGCCTGTTGAATCTCCGCGGCAACTCTATCTGGTTCGGCTTGTGGGAGGTCAACTTTATTTAGAACTGGTATCAACTCAAGGTCATATTCCATGGCCAGCAAGGTGTTGGCAATCGTCTGGGCCTCGATACCTTGGCTGGCATCAATGACGAGGAGGGCGCCCTCGCAAGCAGCCAGCGCTCTGGAAACTTCATAGCTGAAGTCCACGTGACCGGGGGTGTCGATGAGGTTGAACTGGTAGGTGATACCGTCAGAGGCGGTGTGTGACATGGTCACTGCCTTACCCTTGATGGTGATGCCCCTCTCCCTTTCTAGGTCCATGCTGTCTAGAAATTGGGCTTTCATGTCACCGCCACGGACCGTTCCGGTAATCTCTAAAAATCGATCAGCCAGTGTGGATTTCCCGTGGTCGATATGGGCGATGATGCAGAAATTTCTAATCCGGCTAGGTTCCATATTAATCCAATGGTATCACGGTAAATTTTCACCAACAACGAACTTTGGCGAGAATTAGCGCTAAGTGCGGTTGTTGGTGGCACAAAAAAGAGAGGCCGTTTTACAACAGCCTCTCTTTTGAATCTACTTGGTAGAGGTCTTAGATGCTAATAGTTTCCGTACCCACTGGCTAGCAGGCAGGCGGCGTGGTGCTCTGGCTCCACCTCACGTAGCTCGGGGATATGGGCTGGGCAGCTGTCGTTGGCTACCGGACAGCGGGGGTGGAATACACAGCCGCTGGGTGGGTTTAGTGGGCTGGGAACTTCACCAGTAAGCAATACGCGTTCGCGCTGAGCGTCCAACACCGGGTCCGGAATCGGCACGGCCGAGAGCAAAGCCTTGGTGTAGGGATGCACCGGATTACGGTAAATCTCATTACGTTCAGCCATCTCAACCATGTGACCCAGATACATAACACCGACCCGGTCACTGATGTGGCGAACCACAGATAAGTCATGGGCGATGAATAGATAAGTCAGGTTGAATTGTTCTTGCAATTCTTCAAGCAGGTTGATGATTTGCGCTTGAATGGACACGTCAAGAGCAGAAACTGGTTCGTCGGCCACTATGAACTTGGGTTCAACCGACAGTGCCCGTGCTACTCCGATCCGTTGACGCTGTCCGCCGCTGAACTCATGGGGGAACCGGTCTGCCATGTATGGGTTGAGCCCCACATTCTGTAGTAGGTCTGCAACTTTTTCTCGGTACTCTTGTTTACCTTTTACCAGGCCATGCACAATCAACGGCTCGCCGATGATGTTGCCGGCAGTCATCCTGGGGTTCAGGGAACTGTATGGGTCCTGGAAAATGACCTGCATCTCGCGACGCATACCGCGCATTTCTTTGGAAGAGAGGTTGTTCAGTTCTCTACCCTCGAATATGACCTTCCCGCCTGTGGGCTTATAAAGCTGGAGAATACACCGGCCGGTGGTGGTCTTGCCGCACCCGCTTTCGCCCACCAGACCCAGAGTCTCACCGCGTTTGACCGTGAAGCTAACACCGTCTACAGCTTTTACATATCCGGTGGGTTTGCGAGATAGAAACCCCGAACCTACCGGAAAGTACATCTGAAGATTTTGTACCTCCAGAAGGATGTCATTGTCCTTAGGTGCGGCAGCCCCAGGGGTTGCGGTTTCGGGCATCGTAGTCATATTAAATCCTAACTCCCATCGTGGTGCGTCTGGTTCCGGAGTTATCGTTCCGATCCCAGTGATGTTTCAATTACAGAGGATTTCCCTTAACAGGGTGTTATTCGGCTAATGGTTGGTCCAATATATCGATGACCGACGGACCAAGGTCGTCTATCCGCCAGCAGGCAGACAAATGTCTGTCTCCAGCGTCCATCAATTCAGGACTATCCGTTTTGCACTTGTCCACTGCCCATCGGCACCTAGGTGCGAAGGAGCAACCTGTGGGGAGGTTAATTAAGTCCGGCGGTTGGCCTTCGATCGGGTCTAGCTTGGCCCGTCGGGGAAGGTCCAATCGGGGGACAGACCGTAGCAAACCAACGGTATACGGATGACGCGGATTGGCGTAAATTTCACGGGCATCTCCCCGTTCAATCACCTTCCCGGCGTACATGATATTCACTCTGTCTGCGTAGCGAGCCACAACACCTAGGTTATGAGTGATGACGATCAGCGCAACGCCAAATTCCACAGTTAGAGACTTCATCAAGTCTAAAATCTGTGCTTGAATCGTCACGTCCAAAGCGGTGGTTGGCTCGTCTGCAATAATCAGACGGGGGTTACAACTCAGGGCCATGGCAATCATCACGCGTTGACGCATGCCGCCGCTGAATTGGTGGGGGTATTGCTTGACTCTAACATCAGGGTCGGGGATACCCACACGTGCCAGAAGGTTCACACTTTCACGTTGGGATTCGTCTTTCGACATTCCCATATGCAACTGGAGTGTCTCGGTGAGTTGACGCTCAACCGTCAACACGGGATTGAGGGACGTCATGGGCTCTTGGAAAACCATGGAGATTTTGGCGCCCCGGATGTGTCGCATGTCTTCCATGTCAATTTTGAGGATGTCCTCTCCGTCTAACAGGATTTCACCGCTGACAATTCTTCCTGGCGGGTTTGGAATCAAACGCATCACTGAAAGTGCGCTAACGCTTTTACCGCAACCACTCTCTCCAACTAGACCAAGGGTCTCACCCTCTTGCAGGTCGTATGAAACTCCGTCTACGGCCTTCACAACTCCATCCATTGTGAAAAAATGTGTCCTCAAGTCTTTAACTTCTAGCAGTGTAGCCAATCGGTCTCCTCAAGTCGGGTGTACTTCTCTAATACGCGACAGGTTCGATTACGGATGCCGCACCAAGTCTCCCTGAGCGGTATAGATTGTGTTAAAAAATACTACGTTGGTGAACGGTAACTAAAAATTTACCGTCCGCTGGTTTTCGATTTTTATGGTGGTGGGGAAGCCGGGACTCGAACCCGGACGCCTTGCAGCACATGATCCTAAATCATGCTCGTCTACCAGTTCCGACACTTCCCCCTAGTTATCGTGATTATCGGGGGATCAGGCTCACCCCACAGTCCGTTTCAAGCAACAGACTCTTACTCTGAATCAAGTATCCGAGCCGCGTAATTATATCTACCGTCTCACGGCCTGTCCACACTCGTGCGGTGAATCACCAGTCGACGCCAAACCATGCCGCCAAATGTTCCCAAGAACGCTAATCCGGCGAATATCAAGGCTAATGTACCAACCAACGAGCTGCCGTCCGCGCCCGAGTCACCATCTGGTCCTGTCAGACCTTGAGAGCCTGGGGGGCCAGCTGCGCCCGCAGGTCCGGCTGACCCGGCAGGGCCGGCGGGACCTCCAGAACCCGGAGGACCGGCGGGACCTTGTACTCCTTGCAACCCCTGCTGGCCACTAGGACCAGCATCGCCTTGGGGGCCGGGCACCAACACTGGCGCTGGCGTAGGAGTTGAAGTCGGTGATCCAATTACTGGAGTGGCAGTAAGATTCAGTTCGGTGACTGAACCTTCCTGCCACATGAATGTCTGAGCGGCGGCGATTCCGCCGATGGTAAAAGTTACCGTCTTGCCATTAAACGATTCTCCAGAAGGCTCAACCAATAGCACTGGATAGGTGCCGCCTGCGACCGATTTGGCCGCCACCTCTTGTCCATCTACCAAGGCTGCGACCACGGTGCCATTCGACGCAGGACTACCATTTACGGTGGCTGAACCTAAGAACGCGTGAGGAATAACCTTCTGAGCCGATACGACCGAGGGCAACATCAATAACAACACCACGATTGTCGTGGCGATGACATACCTAGGTTGGAGAATGTTCTTCAGATTCATATTCAATATTTGAGTTTGGCCTCAGTCTTCAGTTAAAACTGATAATCAATGATTCAGGCCGACAATCAAACGGGCACGGGCCATATTATAACTAAATGGACCTCGCCATGATGGCAGAATCTGGCGGTGAAGCAGGATTTTGTCTGTTCGTCCCGCAGCATCAGTGGGTATGACCTTCATGTCGATGTTGATCGCCGCTGAGCGGATTACCAGACATGGTAACAATCTCACGACTTACCAGGTCATCCATCTCCGATGGGAGTGAGGTTAACAGGTTATCAGAAAGGAACAGTCGTTCCAGGTTTTCCATATTGCTCATGGTTCCGGGGACTGAGGTCAGATGATTGTTCGATAAAAAACAATCGATTAATTCGCTCAGGTCGCCAATCTCCGGGGGTAATGACCGCAGTAGATTATCGTTTAAATGCAGCTCGTTCAGGGCGGTGAGTTGACCCATTTCAGGAGGCAAGTAGGTCATCTTGTTGTGCGCTAAGTCCACGTAAACCAGGTTTGTTAAACTGCAAATCTCCCGGGATAACTCAGTCAGCTGGTTATTCCGGAGGCTAAGCTGGATTAATTGCGTCAGTTGGCCCACTTCATCCGGCAGTTCCTCTAATTGATTGCCGTCCAGATATAGCCAGATCAAATTAGTCAGATTGGATAATTCCGGTGGCATCTTTGCCATTTGGTTATTTTCCACATAAAGCCCTGTGAGACTCGTCAGACCGCCAATCTCCGGAGGCAGGGTCGTTAACTCGTTGCCGCCAAGGTACAACCAGGTCAGGTTGGTTAAGTTGCCAATCTCTTGCGGTATTGCCGCCAGTTTATTTTCGCGAAGATAAATTACCTTTAGATTATTTAAATTGCCGATGGCCGATGGAATCTCTACCAGTTGGTTGTTATCTAGATGCAACTCGGTTAGTCCGGTCAAATTGCCGATTGCTGATGGCAGGTTTGTCAGTTGATTGTCTTGTAGGTAGCAGTCGGTCAGTCCTGACAGATTGCAGAACTCCAACGGGAGATCTCCAAGACCGTTGCTGGCCATGTACAGCCAACTAAGCGAGTTTAATTCCCCAATTTCAGCCGGTAACTCGGTCAGTTGGTTATGACTGGCATTAAGCCGATTGAGCTTAGACAGTTGGGATATCTGGGATGGCAAGTTCGCCAGTTGGTTCGATTGCACGTACAAACCAAAGAGGTTCTTCAAGTTCCCGATCTCTGGCGGGAGCGCGGTCAATTGGTTGTTCCGTATATTTAAACGGGTCAGATTGGTCAGCTTGCCAATCTCCGGTGGTAGTTCTGTCAGCAGGTTCCCTGACAGGTCCAGTTCAAGCAGATCCGTGAGGTCACCGATCTCAGCAGGTAGAGATTCCAAGTCCTCTTTGGATAGGTCTAATACAGTGAGGCCGTCATTGCGGGTCTTCCGGATTATGGCGATGAGTTCAGTTTGGTTCATCTTGTGTTCCTAGGATTCGTTAGTGATCGTCGACAATTCAAATCACCAACATTTGCTGATTGTGCCGAATTATGGAGCCTTTGTCGTGTGCAGCGAGTGTACGAGATTACGGGACTGCAATCCAGAGGCATCAGAATCGATAAAATAGATTGTTGGCTGCAGATTTTGTCCCTAGGCTTGACCTATATCTAATTACCTAAAGATATTAGCCCAAAAGCAAAGCCCCTCAGGGATTCCTTAGGGGCTAACTCTCATTAACAATGCATCTGCGGTGAAATTACGCGTCGAATGACGTGAAATGACCGCAATGATTGCAATAAAGATCAGTGTCTTGGATGATTTCCTGACACATATGGCATTGGATTCCAGTCTCCAACGTCATCAGGCTTGCGCCACACGGTTTGCAAAATGAATCGTTGGATTCGGATACGTTTTCACCGCAGTGATGACAAAACTTAGCCTTGGTAATCATCGTCTCCTCAGAGCCTGAGATTTAACGCAATCTTACTGCAACATTCAATAGACTGGTACTATCTATCGAGTCACTTCAAATTCACGTTGTGGCTGTTTGGCGAGGCAGAGTTTCATTCGGTCTTC
>DUCU01000076.1:0-1273 GCA_012959605.1 Dehalococcoidia bacterium
CTGCGCTACACCCCGACTTTCCCTGCTGCGTTCCCGCTTCCCAGCCGGAATTGGGTTCTGGACAGGGCTTTAATAGTATACCGCAACAAAGCCGCCATTGGTTGGGTGGTTCGCCGAGAAAATAAATCGGCTTCGGAGCCTAATTGAGGATTCGCTGTGTCTAGTTGGCAGGCAAACAAAAAGCCCGCCTGAATTTGTTGGCGGGCTTTTTATTCATCTGAGTGAGACGCGGGTAAGCGAGAAGCAGGCTTACTGGGCCAGCATCTCCTCGGTTTGTTCCTTCAGCACCTTGCCATTCAACGCCCCAGTCCACTTATTGAAGATTTTGCCGTCGGTGTCGATAAAAATCGTCGTTGGCATGCCTAATACCTGGTAATCCTTGATCACGCTGCGGTCGTTTGTGAAACCGGCGGGGTAAGTCACTTCCAGTTCTTCCAAGAGTTCTTTGGCTTCGTCCTGAGTTCCCAACCCGGTGAACTGGCCCAGGTCGATTCCCAGCAAAAGCGTACGGTCTTTGAATTCTTCGTTGAACTCTTGGAGGTCCGGGATCTCAGCCCTGCAGGGTGGGCACAATCCGGCCCAGAAGTTGAGAACAATGGGCTTGGAGCCGATCAGGCTGTGGAGATCAACCTCCTGGGCTCCGACCACATCTATACCTTGGAACATGGTGATGGAGAAATTGGGCGCTTGGAACCCATTACTGGCAGATTCATCCCCGATAATCGAAATAGAGCTGTCGCTGCTGCAGGCTATGGCTGCCACTGTTAATAACAAAACCAACGGCAAAAGAAACCGCAGTTTGCTTTTCTTGTTGCCGGTTTGTGGGTGATCAGACCCACAAATTATAGAATTTCCATTCAATGCATCCTCCGTTGTGAACCATGTTCAAATTTAGATGTTGCTTAGTAGAAGTAGGTTCAACGTTCGCCGAAACGGGCGCTTAATGTTTAATACGCCTGGCTGCCCCGCACGGTTTCCCGTGGGCGTTAGTCTGCGGAGGCTGTGGCCGCGATCTGTCGCAGATTCTCTTGGAAGGCCAAGAACCGTTCCAAGACCCTGGTGAGGCGAGACAACCATTCATCGCCCAGCCGGCGAAGGGGCATCTGCATCTGCGTATTGCCCACCTGCACTGACGGCCCAAGGGCCTTCTGAAGGGGGATTTTCGCACCACCAACCGGGGTTCTCAGGGCCAGTACGATGGCATCATTACCCTGCACTATGGATTCAACTCCCACATCGGCGGCCAGGGTTCTGAGGGCGGCCAGCGTCAGTA
>DUCU01000076.1:1506-2990 GCA_012959605.1 Dehalococcoidia bacterium
CCTGTTCCATCGCTTAATTCGCGTACCGCTTCATTCAGAAGCTGGGTATACAGATCGAGGCCCACTTCCTGGATGTGGCCGCTCTGGGATGCACCCAAGATATTGCCAGCGCCCCTAATCTCCAAGTCCCGCATGGCGATTCGGAAGCCAGCGCCCAACTCTGAAGCCTCTAAGATGGCTTGTAAGCGGTGTTCGGCCCCTTCTGTGATGCGTCGACCTCTGGGCGCCAGCAGATAGGCGTAAGCCCGGTGTTCGCTGCGGCCAACGCGGCCCCTAAGCTGGTAGAGCTGGGCCAGTCCGAACCGGTCGGCCCGTTCCAGGATCAGAGTATTGACGTTGGGCATGTCCAAACCAGACTCGATAATCGTGGTGCAGACCAGGACATCGGCGTCTCCGTTGCCAAAACCCAACATCACGTCTTCCAATTCATGTTCTGCCATCTGGCCGTGGCCGACCATGATGCGGGCCTGAGGGACGATCTTCTTGATATCGGCGGCCGCCTGGTGAATGGTCCTGACCCGGTTATGGAGGTAAAAGACCTGGCCGCCTCGCTCCATCTCGCGCAAGATGGCCTCTTTGATTACATCTTCAGAATACTCAGAGACAAAGGTCTTCACTGGCAGTCTGGCTTCTGGCGGGGAGTCCATGGTGCTCAGATCACGGATACCGGCCAAGGCCATGTTCAGCGTGCGAGGGATTGGCGTTGCGCTCAGAGTCAGCACGTCCACCTGTTGTCGAAGTTGCTTGAGGCGTTCCTTGTGGCTGACGCCGAAACGCTGTTCTTCGTCCACCACGGCCAGGCCAAGGTCTTTGAACTTGACGTCTTTTTGCAGCAGCCGGTGGGTGCCAATGACGATATCGACGCTGCCGTCTGCCAGCCCTTTGATCACTTCCTGCTGTTCTTTGTGCGTGCGAAACCGGCTCAGGACTTCAACCCTGACCGGGAAGGGGCTAAGTCTTTCGCTAAAAGTTACGTAGTGCTGCTGGGCCAGGACGGTGGTGGGGACCAAAATGGCCACCTGCATGCCATCGTTCACCGACTTGAAAGCGGCCCTAAGAGCGATCTCTGTCTTGCCGTAGCCAACGTCCCCGCAGATCAGACGATCCATGGGGCGGGTGGTTTCCATGTCATTTTTAACGTCAACGATAGCGTTGGCCTGATCCGGGGTCTCCACGAAGGGGAACGAGTCCTCAAGTTCGCGCTGCCAGACCGTGTCGCTGCCGTGTTCGTGGCCAACTGCCACGGCTCGGGCGGCGTTGATGCGCAACAGCTCTTCGGCCATCTCCCTGGTCGCCCCTTTTACCCGGTTCTTGACCCTGGCCCATTCGGCGGTGCTGAGGCGCGTGAGTGAGGGTGGTGAGTCTTGGGCACCCACAAACGCAGTTACGCGGTCCAGGTGGTCGGTTGGCACGTAAAGTTTGTCATTCTCGGCGTATTCCAAGATGAGGTATTCTTTTTCGTCCTCACCGTCGCCCAAGCGAGT
>DUCU01000077.1 GCA_012959605.1 Dehalococcoidia bacterium
CGCAATAACTGCCTTGGGATGCCAACACTTGCGCTTGCACCAAAGTCTTGCCCTCCCACTGCGGTGATAAGATATTTCATGTAATGGAACTAATTCCCCCCGAACTATCCATGCTATCGGCAACAGGACTGGTAGCACTCAGTTTTTTTACCTCAATGTTGACGGCGGCAATAGGGATTGGTGGCGGTCTGCTGATGCTCACGGTGATGGTGTCTTTCCTGCCACCCATTGTCGTTTTACCCGTTCACGGAGTGATTCAACTGGGCTCCAACGGCGGCCGGATGGCTCTGATGCGCCAGCATGTCGATTGGCGAATATGGGGGTTCTTTGCCACAGGCTCAATTCTTGGAGTCATCTTAGCTGGCCAGGTTTTCATTAACCTTTCACTAGAGGTATTGCGGGCAGTATTGGGACTCTTTGTGCTTTATGCTGTTTGGACGCCAAAACTACGGCCATCCAATATTTCGCTTAAAGGCTACACACTGGTGGGAGTGGGCACTGCTTTCATCACGATGTTCGTTGGAGCAACAGGGCCGTTGGTCTCTTCTTTTCTTTCCCCCGAAAAATTAGGCCGTGAGCGGGTAGTTGCGACTTTAGCTGCCTGCATGACTATCCAACATGGCCTTAAGGTCGTTGCCTTTGGCGTTATTGGTTTTTATTTTCAGCCGTGGATTCCTATAATTGCCGTCATGATCGCAACTGGTTTTTTGGGCACTTTGGTGGGCCGCCGGATTCTTAAAGGATTGCCTGAGCAATTATTTTCCCGATTGTTCCGCATTGTCCTAACGCTTTTGGCAGGGCGTCTTCTCTACCTCGCCATGACGGCATAAAGATACTGCTGCTGGTCCGCTATTCACTTTCACAGGCGGAAGATTTGAACCTGGGATTACCTCGACATTGGAGAGCAGCTAGCAATGACTGAAACACAGGTTGTATTACTCGGTACTGGCTCCCCTGTTGCCGATCCAGAACGCTCCGGTCCGGCACTTGCTGTGGTCGCTGCAGGCAAACCTTACCTGGTTGATTTTGGCCCTGGTGTGATCAGACGCGCGGCGGCAGCCCACGGCAATGGAGTCGATGCGCTGAAAGTAACGAATTTAGAAACGGCTTTCCTTACTCACCTGCACTCCGACCATACAGCCGGCTATCCAGATCTGATACTGACTCCTTGGGTGTTAGGCCGGAAGAAGCCTCTACAGGTTTATGGGCCGCCTGGCCTTTCACAAATGACCGATCATATTCTTGCCGCTTATGAAATGGATAAGGAAATCCGCGTCTGCGGCCTGGAGCCAAGCAATCCACAAGGCTATGGAGCCACCGCACATGAAATCGACATTGGTGAATGCTACCGTGATGACAACATAAGGATTGAGGCGTTCAAAGTTGACCATGGCGAGGGATGGTTAGCGTTCGGGTATCAATTTTTAACTGCTGATCGGCGCATCATTGTGTCTGGCGACACGGCGCCATTGGATCTGGAGCTTGAGCGATGGAAGGGGTGCGACGTATTGGTTCACGAGGTTTATTCTTCATCGGGCCTTCTCAAGCGGCCGCCTGAGTGGCAGAAGTACCATAGCCATATGCATACCTCTGGCGCCCAATTAGGTCGAATCGCAAAACGGGTTCAACCAAAGATACTATTACTCACTCATATCCTCTGTTGGGGCGGCTCCGAGGAAGAGTTACTCGATGAGATTGCCACAGAGTACGATGGCGAGATAATTTTAGGGCACGACCTGGGCGTTTACTGAAGGCTCTTCTTGCCATGCGCTAGGGCGAGTAATGCGTATTACCAATATGCACCAGATTTTGTGCACCAGCCACTGTCGCACGCTCTACTGGGCTTTGCCTGGACCCGCAAGTAACCGACGCAGCGGCACAACGGCACCGATCAGCAGTAACGCCACCAGGGCCAGGAGCGCCAAGGCGCTGCTGAATCCTCCGGAGCCGCCATAGAGTACCCCGATCGCAACCGGCCCGCCCACGCCACCAATCTCAGCCGCTGAAAAGAAGAATCCGCCTGCGGTCCCGGCCCGGCGTTCGCCAACCCCCGGCACTTCAACCAGAGTCAAGACCAGCACGGTCATCATCGAACCGCCGGCGATTCCCATCAGGATGAGTGCGAGATACAACCACGAACCCATGCCCCCGATCAGGAACAGCAAACTGCCAAACAACGAACAGCTAAAGAGCGCAATCAGAATGCTAAAACGTCGTGACCCGGTTGCCAATCGCGGTAAGGTCAATGCACTGACGATCCCCACCGCCGCCGGCACGACCGCCAGCAGGCTGGCTTGCTTTAGCCCGGCACCAAAGTTATGCAACAGCTCAACCAGCCAGTTATTCATCGCATGGTTGATCGAAAATATACCAATGCTCATCAGCAGGATCAGCCGTACCGGCGAAAGAGACAGCACAGCGCTGATCTCGTTCCACAGCGGGGCGTTTGGCGTAATCGGGTCACCTGCCCGAGTAACGCCGCGCCCGACCAAAAGCCAGAATAACCCTGCCGCCAAGGCGGCAAACCCCCAAAGAATCAGCACCAGGCCCCAGCGACCGCCCAGCAATGGCATCAGCACCGGCTGAGTAAATAACAGCGAGACCATGACGCCAACGCCAGGGCCGGTAATATAGATACCCATTGCCAAGCCTCGCTCAGCACCGGTGAAATTTTCACTGACTACTTTGGGGGCGCCGGCCGATATCAAAGGGCCGCCCAGCCCAAACAAGGCCACCGCCGCCAATAGGTGCAGGTACTCCCCTGCGAATCCACGCGCTATCCCGGAGGCACCGATCAGCAAGGCGCCCCAAAACAACGCCTTGTGTGTACCCATGCGGTCAAGAACCAGCCCGCAGGGGATCGCAGCGAAGATATAGATAAACTGCCAGGCCCCCAGCACGGTTCCCATGGAGGCGTGGGAAAAACCAAGGTCTGCCTCAATATCTGGAACCAACGGAGCCAATCCCGC
>DUCU01000078.1:0-12180 GCA_012959605.1 Dehalococcoidia bacterium
GACCGTGGACAACAATTCGGACCAGATTTTCGCCGACATCGACATCGCGGGTTCCGAATTCGGTCAAGATCATGCCGTTGAGATCATCATCAGTACAGATGGTCAAGCGAGCGAGATCTATTGGCACAACTTCACCGGGAATGCTGCGCTTGAGACGGTCCGTCTGTTCACCGATTTCGCCAATGGCACGATCTGCTTCACTGCCAGCATGTTCGTGCCCGATATTCAAATCGCGAGCGCCTCCCATGAGGTCGGCGGCTATGCGGGGACGTTCACCTCCACGATGATCCCGCTTCCCGACATCGTCGCGCCCTACTCTGGTAATTTCACGGTGCGCGCAGGTGTGTCAGGCATGTTCTCGGATCCCAATCCGCACAATGACCAGATATGGTTTCCTCCGGTCACCGACTAATTGCCGCAAAGAAGAATTCGGGTAACGCCTAATCGCTCTCGGCGTAAAGTGGGAAAATACGTCGGACAACATTGGACTGCTTAGAAACACCGCCAACTGGCCGGGTATCTGGATCAGCCCGAGGAATCAGAGCGGTGCAGGGAGTAAATATGTTCGTTGGGCAAAAGGCTCACTGCTGCGCACCGGCTAGGAAAGAGTCGAACGACCGATCGATGGCCGACACAATCCAACCTAGATCCAAAAACAGATCGACTAAAGGGATGATACTGATTCCTGGAGATGAATTTCTAATGGGGACCCAGGACGGCGAAGGCTACCATTCGGACGGGGAAGGACCGGTCAGAAGGGTCCGGCTGGACTCCTATTACATTGACGTTTGTGCCGTTACCAACACCCAATTCGCTCAGTTCGTCAAGTCGACGAGCTACAAGACTGAAGCGGAAACATTCGGCTGGTCCTTCGTATTCCACTCTCTGGTGCCAGCCCAGGTGGCAGGGTCAGTAAACAAGGCAGTTTTTGAGACGCCATGGTGGTGGCAAGTGGTCGGCGCCTGCTGGCGGCGGCCAGAGGGGCCAAAGACCAACGTGGTCAAACGCCCCAACCACCCGGTAGTGCACGTCTCTTGGAACGATGCTGTTGCTTATTGCCAATGGGCAGGCAAACGGTTAGCTACAGAAGGAGAATGGGAGTACGCGGCAAGAGGAGGGTTGGTGCAGATGAAGTACCCATGGGGTGACGAGCTAACGCCTGAGGATCAACACCGTTGCAATATCTGGCAGGGACAATTTCCGAACAACAACACCGGGGAAGATGGTTACATCGGCGTGGCGCCCGCGCGGTCTTTCCCTCCCAACGACTTCGGGCTATACAACATGTCTGGGAATGGTGCTCTGACTGGTTTAGCGCCACCAAGCAATCAACGGACCGCCAGGAAAACCCAACCGGTCCGGCTACCGGCACGGCAAGAAGTATGCGAGGTGGTTCTTATTTGTGTCATTCTTCTTACTGTAACCGCTATCGCGTCGCATCCCGAAGCTCCAACACCCCCGACAGCTCCACCGGGAACCTTGGCTTCCGCTGCGTGCGGGACGCCTAACGTAAAGACCACGGGTTTCCACTTCACCGTGGTCAGACAATTCCATCAAATGTGCTCTTCAACCCTGTCATTCTGAGGCCGCAGCCGAGGAATTTCCTTGCCAATGGAAAGTCATGGCCGAAAGCAACGAGACCATTCAATTCTCCTAGGGTCACAGTTCCGAGAGCCTGCCTTCGATGACTACTGGAACTTGGGCATGACCTGTTCTGCGAACAATTTCATGGACGCCATGACTTTGCTGTGTTCCATGCTGCCAAAGGCGAAGTTGGCCCCAAAGTAGTTGATGCCGTGATCCCGCTGCAGCCCGGCGATGCGCTCTACGCATTGCTCTGGAGTGCAGAAGTAGTTGTTGTCAATCTCAGACTGGTAACTCCGCGGCTCGTCAGGCCGGGTCTTCTTCCAGTGATCTAGGTCCATGTTGATCTCGTCGCCTTGTGTTATCGTGCGGCGATACGCGCTAAGGTCCCGCACCCAGGTTATGGCCTTTTCCGGATGGGCTTTGGCCTCCTTCTCATCTTCAGACAGGTATGTGAAGCGGAAGAAAGGCATCTCGGCCATTTTCGACTCCTTCCCAGCGGCCTCGCACCGTTCAGAATAAAGGTGCATCAGAGCCAATGTGTCGTCAATGGGCGTGGCATAGGTGGTTAAGACCGGCAAGTCACGTGCAACTGCCACGTCAATGCTGGCGGCGGTACGGGAAACGGCGACGTGCACCGGGGGATGGGGCTGCTGCAGTGGCCGTGGGGCGATTGTGATTCCGTCCACCTGATAATAATTGCCGTGGTATGTGAAGTCTTCCGTAGTCCATAATCCCAGAATGATATCTAGGACTTCGCGAAAGCGATCGTTCCTAGACTCGAAATCAATCTTAAAGTTCCCGTACTCATAATCAGCGGAACCGCGTCCAACCCCTAGGTTCAACCTACCCTTGCTGAGCAGGTCCACCATGGCTGCTTCTTCAGCCAAACGGATCGGGTGATGAAACGGCAGAACGCTGACCCCGGCGCCCAATCGAATCGTCTTAGTCTGGGCGGCGATATGGGAAAGGATTGGCATCAATGACGGGAATATTCCATATCGGCTGGAATGGTGTTCAGCAATCCATAGGGATTCGAACCCCAATTCCTCGCCGTATTGGGCCTGCTCAAGGATCTCTCCGTAGATTCGGCTCTGGTGAGCCGTGTCCTTGTCGGCCCAAGAGGCCGGAAGAAATAGGGCGAACTTCATGACGGTTTTAGGCTCCTTTTGGCTAGAGGCGCTGCCCAAAATGGGCACAGTAGGCGCTGGCTGGCAACGGCGAGTATATAGCAGGCTGGGAAAGCATGGAATGGCGAATTGATTCCCCGCTCTGTATATTCCGGTGCCTGGGCATCGTCACTGCAGTTTCGCGACTTCCGGTTGTTCTGGGCTTCAACCTTGTTTTACTCCCTGGGCACCGGCATGGAACACGTGGCAGTGGGCTGGTTGGTCTTTGACATCACCGGCTCGGCTTTCATGGTTGGCGTGGCGGCAGCAGCTCGCATGGCACCATTGTTTTTCTTGGGAATCCTCTCCGGGGCGATGGCCGACTGGCTAGAGAGACGATTATTCCTATTCTTCAGCGCCCTTGGTGGCGTGGCAGTCGCTTCAGTCATGGCTGCGATTCTCATAACCGGCAGCCCGGCCATCTGGTTGGTGGTGCTGCTGGTCGCCACTGGTGGTTGTGTGTTCGCCTTTACTCTCACCACCAGGAATGCCTACACCTACGACATAGTCGGCCCGCAGCACGCGTTGAACGGGTTGTCTCTAAACCAGATGGCGATGCAGTCCGGCGGTATCGTTGGAGCCTTAATCTCCGGGGCATTGATCGAGTTGGTCGGGCCAGGGTGGCAGTACCTGGCCATAGCAGCTAGCTACATGGGTTCAGCCTCGGTGCTCCTGATTATCGGCAAGTCTGCCAGAACCGGACAGCCAGAACGTGAATCAGTGTTGCACAACCTAGCCGGGTACGTCCGATTCCTCAGAGAAAACCGGGTGATTTTCATATTGATGTGCCTCACGTCCATCACTGAAGTGTTGGGCTTCACCCACATGACACTGCTCCCAGTTTTTGCCAAAGAAGTGCTGCACGTGGGTCCAGTGGGGCTTGGGTATCTGACAGCCGTTAGACAGGCTGGCGGATTAATGGGCTTAGCGTTATTGGCCAACCTGCGAGACTTCAGGCGCAAAGGTCTGCTGATGTTCATCATCTCCACTGGATTTGGGATTGGTCTGATGGGATTCTCGCTGTCGTCGGCTTTGGTCGTTTTCATCGTGGTGCTTGCAGCGGTCAATGCCTGTGCCATGTCGGTGGACACCCTCTACAAGACGTTGATGCAGTCCAACGTTTCGGACGAACAGAGAGGACGGGCAATGGGGTCATGGGTCTTGAGCATTGGAGTTGCCCCAGTCGGGCATCTGGGCGTGGGCGCACTTGCCTCGGCCCTGGGCGCACCCGGAGCTCTGTTGGTAAACGGAGCCGCGCTTACTGCAATTAGCGTTGCGGCCGCCTTGAAGCTGCCAAAGATACGCCGGTTGGAGTAGGCAGTATTGTTTTTAACCTCCGAACCGTCCCGTAAAAAGAAAGACCCCGGCACGTTTGCTGCGGTCTTTCTGTGTGCTCTATTTTATTGGGACGTTTGGCGCCCTAGGCGAGACATTTGGCCACAAATTTCTTCATCAGGGCGGTCGCGCGATCTGAGTCCGGGCCAGGCGTGTTTCCGAACAGATGGGGCATATCTGGGAACATTTCCAGTTCAATCTCGCCTCCGGCATCACAGTAGGCCGAGACGAATTCTTTGGTCACTGGTACCGGCAGGTTAGTATCATCAGTTCCTTGGACGATGAGCGTGGGCGGTAGTGTTGCCTTTTCTCCACGTTTCAGTATCTGGTACGGAGATCCTTCTTTCATGGCGTCGGTGTTCCCAAAATACGCTTCGCTCAGGGTGATGATTCTGTCGTTACCTTCTCTTTGTACGTACAAGTATCGTTCGTAGGGATCGACAATCGGCCAACCCAGCAACAGGTATTTCAGAGTGGCATCTGCGTCTAAACCTGGCAAAGCAAGGGTGGAGTACGCCGGATGAGTTGGTCTCATCGCACTCAATAACACCGTGTGACCGCCGCTGGAACCGCCAAGTCCACCGACTGTATTTGGGTCAGCATTGAAGTCAGTTGCGTGGGTTTTTAACCAACGAATACCGAGGTTTACGTCAGCCACCTGAGCGGGATAGGGGTGGTCAGGAGACTGGCGAAAGTCGATGGCGGCAACGACGATGCCGCTTTCAGCCAGAGCTCTGTTCATTACTTCGTTGGCTGTGCGGTCGCCGTTGGTCCAGACGCCACCGTGAACATCCAGCAGCGCAGGGAACGGGCCTAGCCCTTCGGGTTGGTAGACCCTGACAGCCAAGCCTTTCTGATACTCCAACTCTTTGACGCTTATCTGGCAGCTATGTTCCGGGTCGTATGCCACTGTCGGTTGTCCGGCCATCAGGCCCTCCAATAATGAAATAAACGGTAAGCCTGCTACTAGGTCTTCCGAACGTACTTGTAGTCCTTTGATATGCCAAATTCCGGCACTGGGGACGGATTCTTGACCTGGTAGCGGTAGTTCGGGTCTAGGGCCGGCTTGGGACCGATGGTGCCGCGCAGCACTCCGATGGCCTCTACTTCATGTTCGACAACGTCCCCGGGCTCCAGAAACCGGGCTTTCTCAAAGCCTTTGCGGATGGCCTCACGGATCGATCCGCCGCCAACCGTGCCGCTGCCTATGACATCACCGGGAACTATTCGGCTGTCCTTGGATGCTCGCTCCACCATGTCGGCAAAGGTGAAATAGCCGTTCTCGGCAGCACCATCCTTCATCCAGAGGTCTCCGTTGACTCGTACCTCACATTTCAGGTGCAGGTGGCCGTCCTTCAGATAGGGGGCCATCTCGTCCTTGGTTACCAACCAGGGTCCAATGGACGATGCAGTGTCCTTACCCTTGGCCGGGCCTAGACCAAAGGCCATCTCATCCACTTGCAAGTCACGGGCGCTCCAGTCGTTGAACAGCGTGAAACCAGCGATGTAGTCCATGGCGTCGGTGGCTGCAACGTTGCACCCTTCTTTGCCAATCACGATGCCGATCTCAAGTTCGTAGTCGAACTGGGATGACGCGGAAGGATGCGGAATCACAGCATCGGTACCGTAAACGCACAACGGGTTGGAGAAGTAGAACACGGGCATGCGGTACCAGGCTTCATTGGGCTCACGCGTTCCCTGGTTGCTGGCGTGCTCCTCATAGACGATAAAGTCTCGCACGGTGGGCGGTTGGATCACAGGAGACCTAAGCTGGATCCCGGGCAATGCCACTCTGGGGGCTGAGGTGTCCTTGGCCAAAGCTTCACGGACCCGTTCAATAGCGTCGTCCCCAGTCTCCAGTAGTGCTCTTACGTCTCGCAGGGGGTGGCCACTGGTGCCTACCAGCGCACTGACGTCAACGATTTCTTCACCTTGAAGGACACCGCAGCGGGGTCCTTTGTCTGTGTCATAGCTAAGTAATCTCATCTGGGTCTCCCGTTTTCAGCCGAATACGTTTTACAACCAAATCCGTTCAGGCCACATCGGCGGCAAGAACAGGTGGAATTACAGCACACACGCCTGTCACGGTCAATCGCGGAGGGCATTTGTTGAAAAGTGTCTAGCTTGCTGGCTCTTCGTTCAGAAAAGCCACTATCGATTCCGGTTCCATCAAGGGGTAGAGGGTGAACTCCGCAGGGACAGCGTCGGCCCATTCGTTCAAAAGGCGGTGCAGCGTCTCGTGGGACTCCACGTCAAAGACCGCCACTGCTCCGCGTCCGGTGCGTGGGTAGAATGACCGGGCGATTCCTTTGGCCAATTTGTCTTCCACCCAAGGCCAGAAACTCTTGCGGGCTTCACGGGCGTCAGAGGGGCGTGTCGGCGCGGGGTTACTAATTACTAAAAACAGCATCGTTTCCCTTTTTGATTTAGCTACTCGGTCAAGCTGTGTAATTGATCCACAAACCCCAGCGTTGGCAATTTAGATGGTGAGCGACGGATCCTCAGATGCTCCTAAAAGCATCTGGCCGCTGAGTTGGTAGTTGGAATGCAGACCGGATATGTGCTGGCCGCTGACGTGCAGGTCTCTGAAGTATCGCTCGATACCATTGGATTCGTGGATCGCACCCGTGCCGGCCGCATAGAACAACTTGTCCACAACAACTACAGATTGGCGAATCGCGTGGGCGATGGCCAGTCTGGCATGGGCTGCTTTTTGCATCAAGTCGGGACTCTTGGCCACCTGTGACTCCCACATTCGGCCTACGGCGTCGAGTACATACGCTCTGCCGGCGCCAATAACCGCCTCACACTCACCAACAGTTGTTTGCACGGTTTCGCGGTCTCGTAGCAGCCTTGGAGATTGGGTGGTGCGGCCAGTTGCCAAGCCCATGAACGCATCCATAGCGCCTCTGGCCATTCCCAGGGCGTTGGCGGCGGCCAGCGTCCAACTTAGCAGCAACGATGTGTTTGGGTTGTAGAGAGGGCTGTCGTGGACGGCTGGGGCCGCGCGTTCGTAGGTGTGGCTTGACGGAACGAACAGCTCCGAGTATGACGCGTCGTTGCTGGCGGTGCCCCGCATTCCCATGGTGTTCCAGACTAGATGCACAGTTCCGTCCCCAACCGGAACCACAACGACACGACTGACCGGGCTGCCGTCAGCGGCCAAAACCGGGCCTTTCTCGTCCACTAAGTCACAATTCAAAAACAAACATTTGGCGTGGTCAACGCCACTGAGGTAGTTCCAACGACCGGACACGATGTAGCCTCCATCTGTCACGGTGGCCGTTCCCCCTGACCGGGCTGAACCGGAACCCGTGATAACGGGCGGGTCCCCAAACAGTTCTTTGGCGGCAGCGATGGAGATTCGGGAGATTGCCGAGGTCAGTGCTGTGCCGTTGAAACAACACCAGCCTGCGGACCCGTCCACCGTGGAGATTGTCTCTACAACGGGGAAAGCAGTGATTGGGTCTAATTCTGGTCCGCCAAGAACTTTGGGCACGTATAGTCCAAAAAGTCCTTTTTCGGCCATTGCCTCCGCCAAATCAGCGGGCAATTGGCATTCTGAATCTATTCGACTCAGATTTTCTCTAATCTTAGGTAGCATAGATTTTGCAGCGCTGAGCATGTCTTCCGCCATTTGCTTGTTCCTTTGGATTAAAACTGGTGAATCAAAACTGGGAGCGTATGGGCGCAAATCTGGATTGTTCGATTAGACCTAATCTACGCCTGGCGCAGCTATTATAGCCAAGACCGGGAGCAAGACCAACCTGCCGTATGGCTCCAATACTTTGCTGTGGAAGTTAGGTGGAAGTTAAAATAACTGAACCGCGCGGATTGGAATCTGACCCTGTCCGGTTTAGAATTCTGTCTGGATGCTTGAATCAGTAATTTTCAAAATGCTACTATAGGCACTAACTATTGGTGCGCGAACAGCGCGGAGATGGACGGATGGCAGAAAACGATATCGCCTCGATGGGTCATCTTATGCGACGCGCCGGATTCGGCGCTCAGTACCATGAGCTTGAAGCCCGCGCGGCGAAAGGATATGAAGAGACTGTAGAGGAATTGCTCAACCCTCAAGACCATCCAGATGGGATGGACTTGGATCTGGCTGAGCGTTACTTCATTGAATGGAACCACTTTATAAGGGGGGTTCCCGAGTACATCGCCTTTAGAATGATTAATTCCGCCCGCCAATTGGAGGAGAAAATTGTTCTCTTCTGGCACGGGATTTTGTGCATTTCAGATAGCAAACTCCAGAGCTACCCGACAGAATACGAAGAGCTGGAGTTGTTCCGGCATCACGGACTGGGTAGTTTCAAAGACCTTTTGTTGGGAATATCCAAAGACCCGGCAATGATCTACTACTTGGACAACTGCCTCAGCCACAAGGGTGCCATCAACGAGAACTACGGCCGCGAGCTACTGGAGTTGTTCTCCTTGGGTGTAGGCATGGACGGAGAGTTCAACTACTCCGAGGACGATGTGAAAGAATGCGCCAGGGCCTTCACAGGTTGGACCATAGCAAACTCGATCCCCCAGCAGCCCTACGGTCGCTATGCGGCCCAGTTCGTCTACAACCCTGACGACCATGATGACGGGGAAAAGACGTTCCTAGGCGAGACTGGTAACCTCAACGGCGAAGATGTCATAGACATCATCGTTAAGCA
Source organism: Dehalococcoidia bacterium (assembly GCA_012959605.1). Classification (GTDB taxonomy): domain Bacteria; phylum Chloroflexota; class Dehalococcoidia; order Lucifugimonadales; family UBA3495; genus UBA9611. The sequence goes on from DUCU01000078.1 coordinate 8,759, forward strand.
GCCGGCAACCGCCCGGTTCATATCACGCCACCTATACAACTTCTTCGTAGCAGATGACGTTGAAGTACCGTCTTGGATGGACACTCCGCCCCGCGACCCCGAGACCATTAAGATGCTTGAAGATGAGTATTTCCGGTCTGATTACAACATCAAGAGCATGTTGCGGGTGTTGTTCAATTCAGATGCCTTCAAAAACGCTCGTTTTGCCAAGGTAAAGAGTCCAATTGAAACTATAATTGGCACTCTGCGATTGGTTGGCGATTGGACTGAGCCCAAACCCGGCCTGGAATTCATCTTTGATGAGATGAAATATATGGGCCAGGAGATACTAAATCCGCCTTCAGTTGAAGGGTGGCATACTGGTAAAGAATGGATTGATGGCGGTACACTAGTTCATCGCATAAATTTCACCGCAGATTCGGTGTGTAATACCAGCTTCCCGGGAATACAATCTATAATTGAAAAGCTTGCTGCCCAGGCGCCCATACTTTCCCCAGAGGGGTTGGTGGACGGCTGTCTCAAACTGTTGGGTGACTACGAGATGTCCGAAGAGACGCGCCGGATGTTGGTAGACCAAAACAGCAAAGGCGGTGAGGTACAAACAGACTCGGAAGAGTTCGGTGCCAAGGTCGGTGAGACATTGCGCATGATTGTCGCAACTAAAGAATACCTCTACGCCTAGGCGCAAGGAATAATTCGGACAAAGACCCAAAAGACCCCAAAAAAACAACGTCCCTTTTAAGCAGGAGTAGGCAATGACCTCCAGTAAGAAAGACCCAGTATTGGTGGTACTTCAACTATCGGGCGCATACGATGCCCTGAATACCATCATCCCCTATAACGACCCACACTATAAGGACTTCCGAACAGTGCTCAAGGTCGAGCCGGAAGAGGTCTTGGCCATCGACAACAACGTTGGGTTCCACCCATCGATGGCACCGATCAAGAATCTCTACGACCAGGGTAAGGTGGCCGTAATTCAGGGGATTGGCTATCCCAATCCCATTCGCTCACACTTCCGTTCCATGGACATCTGGCACACTGCCGCGCCGGAGAAGATGGGTATGGACGGGTGGTTGGGCCGGGCCATTGGCGACATGGATCCCCACAAAGAAAATGTATTGACCGGCGTCAACTTTGGTCGCGGCCTCCCCAGGGCCCTGGCCACATCCGGCGTTTCGGTGGCTTCCGTAGGCGGCCTTGACCAACTGGGCGTGCTGACCGGAATAGAGGACCAGAATCAGCGGACCGAGGCATTGGACATATTTGCCCGAATGTACTCACCAATGATCGGCTCCGGCGTAACGAACGACTATCTGTCACAGACCGGGTTGGACGCATTGAAAGGTGCGGACATCCTAGCAACTGCGCCAGCGGGATACACCTCCACGGTGGAGTATGGCGGCGACCAATTCTCCCAGTGGCTGAAGAACGTGGCCCAGGTGCATCTGGCAGGTCTTGGCTCGCGGGTGCTCTATACCGGACTGAACCCTGGCGCTTTTGACACCCACGCCAACCAGACAACTGCATTCCCTCAACTGTGGGGACAGGTTTCCGATGCTGTCGAAAATTTCTACCAGGACTTGAAAGAACACGACGCCAGCCAGGAAGTGGTCATCTTGATGTTCACTGAATTTGGCCGACGAGTGCAGGAGAACGGCTCCGGCACAGACCACGGCTCTGGTAGCGTGGCCTTCGTGGTAGGTGACGCTGTAGAGGGTGGCCTGTACGGTGACTACCCTTCCCTTGAACTGGACAAATTAGACCAGGGAGATCTGCAGTGGAACAACGACTTCCGCAATACCTACGCCACACTGCTTGAGAAGTGGATGGGCCTGGACGCCAAGCCGATTCTCAGAGGGTCGTACGAGCAGTTCGACTTTATCAAGTAAGACTCTTACCCGCGCAATCTGTGCCTGGGCATGGGCATGGGCTTGAATCTAAGTCTTATTGTTACTCATCGGACGAGTAGCGGAATATCACTGTGAGGAAATTATGGTTACTCAGGTAGCACCTATAACCTTTCGATATAGCCACACCATTGGCCGCCAAGAGACTCGCGGCGGTGACGGTTTCTTCAACCCGGTTGCAATAGCACGGGGCGAGGGAGACCGCATGTATGTGGTCAGTCGGGGAACTGAAACACCCGTGTTTTATCCCTGCAAACGGGTGACCATCTGCAGTGTTGATGAGGAATACATCGGCCAATTTGGATTCAAGGTCCATCCGGAAGATGCCGTTAGGTCGGCCCCGGACGGCGCGTTGTTCTGGCCCACGTCTGTTGCCTTGGATTCCGGGGGCAATGCTTACGTGGCCGACGAGTGGCTCAATCGAATTTCCGTGTTCACCAAAGACGGTGATTGGATAGGGAAATGGGGCGAGCCTGGCGATGCCGACGGTGAGATAAACCGCCCTTCCGGCATGGCATTTGATGCCGAAGACAATCTCTACATGGTGGATAGCAACAACCACCGGATACAGGTCTTCAACAAAGACGGACAGTTCAAGTTCAAGTGGGGCACCCAGGGCACCGGCGACGGTGAGCTAAACTTTCCCTGGGGCATAGACATCGACAAGAATGGCGACGTCTATATCGCTGACTGGCGCAACGACCGAATTCAGAAATTCTCACCCAATGGCACTTTCTTGATGAAGTTTGGTTCCTCAGGGCAGGGTCCCGGCGAGTTTAACCGCCCTACGGGAATCGCCGTTGACAAAGACGGAGCAATCTACGTGGCTGACTACAAGAACGACCGTCTGCAGGTATTTAACTCAGAAGGTGAGTTCGTCACGCAGTTAACCGGCGAAGCAACCTTGTCCAAGTGGGGCAAAGAACGGGTGGAGATTGACCAATCTTTCATCCGAGCCAGGAACAGGTCTCAGGGCCTGGACGAGCGTGAAAAGATATTCCAAGGGCCGATAGCTGTGGAAGTCGACAACGAAGGTCGCGTGTTCGTGACTGAGGTACCCAGGCACCGAGTTCAGGTCTTCCAGAAGCAGTCTGCAGAGTTTCACGGCGGTCCGTTATAGAGCGTTTTCAAAACTGTCTAAACTGCCTGACTCCGCTAATAATAAAGGGCTTGCATACCTAAAGGTTTAGTTGTTGATCAGGGATTAAACGCAGTACGCCCCGGCTCTCAACCAGCCGGGGCGTTTGATTCTGATCTATCTACCCGTTATTCAAATCAACCTGGTAATTCAGCGGCTATTTGTTTGGATTTCCACCGCCACCGCCAGAGTTACCACCACCCCCGCCTGAGTTCCCGTTACCAGAGTTTCCGCTTCCGCCAGAATTACCGTTGCCCGAATCTTGTTCTTCTCCACCCGCTTTGCCAAGGGCTTTGTCTGCTTTACCTTTTGAGCCTTCTGGTGAGTTGTTGGAGGTCTTCTCCAATCGAGCTTCCTGTCGCTCTTGTTGTTTC
>DUCU01000078.1:12190-17830 GCA_012959605.1 Dehalococcoidia bacterium
GATTGGTGGCAATCCGCTCTGCTTTCTGTTCGTCGCGTTGAGCCAACTTGACTTGGAAACGCTCCAGCCGTTCGGTCACACGCTCAGCCTTTAGTGCGCTGCGGACCTCCGGTTTGGAGTGATCACTGTTGAATTTCAGAAGGATTACAGTATCTGCGCCTTCTTCAATTACCTCTTGCTCAACGGTCAGTTCAGAGCAGAAACGGCCCCAGAGTGGTCTGCTACTGTCCTTCGATCGTCTCACCAGTTTTCTACTAGATAAAGCCGTAGTCAGGTATGAACTTAAAAGCACCAGCCTGCTACGTCTAATTTGAGGTAGACTCCACCGGCAATGCCTGTCGAGGCGGTTCCGGCCCTCGGTTGGGGTCATATAGATGAGGTTAATCGGTCAATGGAAAACAATAACGAAGATAACAAGGCGATTCTCAGCGACATCAAGGTCTTAGACCTGAGCCAGGGTGTGCCCGGACCTTTTGCCGCCAAGTTCTTGGCTGGGCTCGGCGCAGAAGTCGTCAAGGTAGAAGCGCCCGGAACCGGAGATTATTCCAGGCAATCAAGGCCGTTTTTGGGCAACCGATACGACGCTGAAGGCAGCGCCCTTTTCAGCTACCTGAACACCAGCAAGAAAAGCGTCACGCTGAGCCTGGATTCCCCAAGCCAAGCTGATTCCCTGAAACGGTTGGCGGAAAAGAGCGACATCCTCATTGAGAGCTACACTCCTGGTTATCTGGAATCATTGGGCCTTGGATATAAAGCTCTTTCAGAGATAAACCCGGAGCTGATCTACGTGTCGGTCACGCCATTTGGCCAGTCTGGTCCGTACCGCGATTACAAGGGCGCAGACATTGTGGCCCAGGCCATTGGCGGGCTGATGTACACGGTGGGAATTCCGGAACGTGAGCCGTTGAAAGTAGGCGGTGAGGCTGGGCTTTACACCATTGGAGTCAGTGCATTTTCGGCCACCATGCTAGCCCTCCATATCAGGGACGAACAGGGATTTGGGCAGCACGTAGACATTTCAGCGATGGACGTGATGGCTGTGGCCCAAATCCATTCTTCCATCAACCACCAGTTTGGCCACAAACCAGTCCGGCGACCAACCAACCTCGTCCAGGCCAAGGACGGATGGGTGAGTCCGGGTTTGGACACCGGGGTTCAGGCAGCAACTTGGCCCAAGGTCTGCGAGTTGATGGGAGTGCCTGAGATGGTCGACGATCCAAAATTCACCACACCGGAGGCACGCCGGGCCAACTCACAGGAGCTTCTGAGCGTCATCTCGGCATGGGTTGGCACCAAGCCAAAAGAAGAGGTCTACCACACTTTGCAGGCGCTGCGGACCATTACCGGATACGTGGCCACGGTGGAAGACTTACTCGTGTCTAGGCAAATGGTCGATCGGGAGTTTTTCCAGACGATTGAAGACCCGTTGTTGGGCCCGTTAGCCTATCCTGGTGCACCGTTCCGGATGGAGGGCGAGACCTGGAACCTGTCCAGGCCGCCTCGACTGGGGGAACACAACGAGGAGATTTTGGTCGGTCGCCTAGGTTACTCCGAAGAAGACTTGTTCCAGTTGGCCAACCCAGTGGGCAACAGGGATGGTGAATAAGATGACCAAGCCAGCGCTGGAAGGACTGCGTATCTTGGACCTGACTCAAGTAGCGGCGGGCCCTTACGCAACGATGCTGTTGGGTTTGATGGGAGCGGAAGTCATCAAAGTGGAGTCACTCACGCGGATGGACATCAACCGGGGCCGTGCCACCGTGGCCCCTGGCGATACCCGAGTCTATCCCGGCGGAGTTCCTGGCGAACACCCGTGGAACCGCACTGCTCACCATGTCCATCGCAACATTAATAAGCAGGACGTCACCCTGGATTTAGCAGACCCCAAAGGCAAAGAACTCTTTCTTAAATTGGTAGCGGCCTGCGACGTGCTGATAGAAAATTACCGGGCCTCGGTGATGGACCGCCTGGGTCTGGGCTACGAGGCGGTCTCTGAGGTCAACCCCAGGCTCATTTACGTGAAGATTAGCAGCCAGGGTGCCACAGGCCCGGAACAGAACTACGGTTCCCTTGGTTCTACCCTGGAGCAGACCGCCGGACTGGCATCAATCACTGGTTATGAGAATGGACCGCCTTTGATGACCAACGAGACCTACCCCGACCCGGTGGTTGGTTTTCTGTCATTTGGCGGGCTGATGGCTGCCCTGCGGCGTCGGCGCAAGACCGGGAAGGGATGCCTGCTGGACCTCTCACAGCGAGAGTCCACTGCCATGTTGTTGGGAGAGGCAGTATTGGATTTCTCAGGCAATGGCACAGTGGCAGGAACCATTGGTAACCGGCACCGAGACATGGTCCCCCACGGCGTATATCAGTGTGTGGGAGACGACATGTGGACGGCAATTTCGGTCAGTTCTGAAGATGAATGGTTGGGTCTTTGCCAGGCCATTGGACAGCCTGACCTGGCGTTTGATCCTCGGTTTGAGGAACGAAACACGCGCCGCGACAACCAAGACGATTTGGACGAAATCATCACTGCCTGGACGATGGAGCGCGACCATTATCAGGTCATGCACTTGCTTCAGGCCCACGGTGTGCCAGCCGGGGCAGTGTTGAACGGCAGCGAGACCATCATGGACCCACACCTCGCAGCACGTGGGTTCTGGGACCTGGTGGATCACTCTGAAGCGGGCGTATACAAGCAAACCACCACGCCTTGGGTCCTCTCAAAAAGCCCAAGGCTAGCGGCCACACCAGCGCCAGGACTTGGTGAGCACAATTATCAGGTACTCGGCGGCTTGCTAGGCCTATCCGCCAGCGAGATTGACGACTTGGTGGAACAAAGAATCACGGGCGAAATACCTTCAGCAGAAGCTTAGCGGCAAATTCAACCAACCGCCGGGCAACCTAGTTTTACTGAAGTTGCCCAGTGGTTGATGAGTTCAAGTACCTGGTTATAGTCCCATGGCTTCTAGGCCAAGTTCGGCCAATTCTTCGTCAGCGTTATGGCCGCGTAAGCCACCAACGCCGATGCCGCCCAAAATCGCGCCATCTTTGATGATGACGACACCGCCCTGTTCGTAAGTGACCAAGGGGTCACCATTCTCACTTACGCTTTGGCCAATGTTTTTCATGCGCGCACCCCAGTCGCCGCTGTTGATGCCAAGGATAGCGGCAGAGTAAGCCTTCCGCACCGCATGCCTACGTGTGAAAACGCGAGCGTGGTCCATCTTGGCAAAGGCTTCCATATTGCCGGAGGCGTCGACTATGGCGATGCAGACCGGTGTTTCAGACGTGGCTCGGGCTTTGTCCATCATTGCTTTCATCGCCGCCTGCACTTGATCGTACCTCAGATGTAGTTCTGCGATCGCCATGCAGGGGATGGGGGTGTCGTTATCTGTTGCCATGTAATCAAACTCCTTATTCTGGTTGCTTCAGCGCTGTCATCAGCGCTATTCATGCCGAATTGTAACAACAGGTTATGCGTTGATGGGCGCACAGAAGTATCTGCGTGTAGAATACCGAGAACCAACTTACGATGATCTGAAGCTAATTGGAGTAATCACGATGAGAGTGGGCCTGATATCTGACACCCATAACCCCAGTGTGGGAGATGAGCCACCGCCAGAGGTAGTGGCTGCGTTCCAAGGGGTTGACGTGATCATCCATGCTGGCGATATCTACCAGCCAGATTGCCTAGATTGGTTGGAAAAGATTGCCCCTGTGTACGCTGTTGAACTGGGCGCAGAGGCCCATTTCAAAGAAGACGACCGTGTGGTGGACATGGCTCGGGTAATAGAGCTTGAAGGCCACCGCATCGGAATAATCCATGATCTATTAGTGCCGGGAATGGCCCAGGAGTTGACCGAGTTCACTCCTTTGTCCAAGCACTTCCCCCAAGACTCCAGCCTATCCACGGCTCTTGAGAACGTTTTCGATGCGCCCGTGGACATCGTGATATTCGGCCACACCCACTACCCGGTGGTTGAAGAATATCAGGGAATCTTGATGGTAAATCCGGGAAGCCCCAGTCTGCCCAAGCAGATACGTCGTCTCGGTCAAGTTGCCATCATGGAGTTGGGCGCAGACCAAAAGAGCGCAGAGATACTGAACCTCTCTAACTTCAGCTAACGGACCGCCCTTCCCCGATCAACCGAGATGTGTCGGTTTACCATCCGCCTTGAAGTCTTACTTGATTTTGTTCTCCGGGACCACGAAGAAGCCCTCCAGATAGGCCTCCTAATCAACATGGGCGCCCCGTTTGCGTTTTGTTGGTGTCTCAATAGCCTTAACTCCAGTTGCCCACCTCTTTTAGGCAGATAGGCTTCCCTCGCTTGTTACAACCGGCACTGTAGGACCCGGCATCGTCCTCTCAGAATGTCTATTAAGTGCATTTCCCTGCCGAAAAACTAGAATGGACGATCTTGGTGAACTTCTTGAGCAATCAGTAGCAAACCATGGACACCTATGTCCAGATCAGGTGCTGGGCGTTCGCCTGGCCATGCTGGGCTGCCGCGAAGTTGGCATTGATGACCCCAAGTCATCTAGGGACCTGATTGTGTACGTGGAGATAGACCGGTGCGCCACTGACGCTATTCAGTCTGTAACGGGCTGCAAATTAGGCAATCGGACCTGAAGCTCATGGACTACGGTAAGATGGCCGCCATTTTCTACAACCTGCGTTAAAACCGGGCTGTACACGTATCGGCTAGGGACGATTCGAGAGACGGAGCCAAGGAATACGGCCCTGCAACCGATTCGACCAAGGAATCGCAGACCCAGGCGTACATAGAAATGGAAGACTCCGGCTTGTTCGCCGTCACACCGGTGCGGGTCAAGTTGCGCCAGGCAGGCCTCCTGGGGCATCCACTAAGCCGTGTTAGCTATGACCAATTAGGTGAGGGAGTTAACGACAAAAGAGAAGTGGTTGTTGATGATCGGACTCTTTGTAAGCCCTGCGCAAATGGGGCCTATTACATGACCGGTGAACTTTCTGTTGCACCATCATGCAACCAAACTAACGACCTAAACAATTCCCATGACAAGGCAACGGTTGCCGCGACACCGGTGGTTGCGGTGATTGGTTTTTCCAACAGTGGCACCCCCCGGGTGGTTGCGGCATTGGTGGAAAGTCTTACGGCGCGGGGTCTCAAGATAACGGCAATCAAGCATTACCCTCATGGCCATGAACCGACCCAAACAAACAGTGACAGCGACCGGCTCTATGGGGCGGGAGCAGTGGTGGCTATAACCAGTTCTCCTGATCAACGGACCGCGATAGAACGGGTCGTCCAAGACAGTTCTCTAGCGTCGTTGGCAACCCTGGTTCAGATCCGGGTCGAGACCCAACCGAACCTGATAATTTCAGAAAGATTCAAGTCCAGTCCAGTGCCAAAAATCTTAGTCATCAACGATCGGAAAATGGATGAGTCAGTGACCAATATCGTTGCCACGGTTGGCAGGGACAGGGCCACGGTTGGCCGAGATGGACCAAATTTACGGGTGACGAATTACAGTTTTAATGACCTTGAAAGCTTGGAAGAATGGCTTCAAAAAGTTTTCATTCAAAAGCCAGTAGTTGCCATAACGTAGGCATATAAAGGTAAAAAAGTACGGTTTTACCCGTATAGTTCCCAACGCGTT
>DUCU01000079.1 GCA_012959605.1 Dehalococcoidia bacterium
GCTTAGTACAAAGTCTTGGTCAGCGCCAAATTCCGGGGCTCCTCTGGTTACCGACCCCGGAGTCCGGGACAACTTGTAGGGCGCTCTTTCTATGGTGCGTAGTACCCCGGCGGCATCGGGTACTTGCTGGAATGTACCGCGCTCTCGCAATTGCGGGTCGTTGTTGGCCATGTCCTCACCGGTCTGTACCACCCCGGCGGCGACTCCAGCCGTTTGAAGCAGTTGCATTGCTGCTTCGGCGCTCTGGTTCAGTGTCCAAGACTCGACCAATGTATCCAGGTCATCGGCATGCTCTTCCCGCGAATCTACGGTGGCAAACCTGTCTTCAAACGCCCATGCCGGAGAGCCGATTGCGTTAACGAAACTGCCCCATTCTTCGTCGGTGAAGACGGTGATGGCGACCCAGCGGTCATTGCCCTGACAGCGGTAGGCACCATGGAGAGCGCCGCCGCCGTGGGACGGGCGATTGCCGGTGCGCTGAACCCCGGTCTTATTAGACTTGTTTGCGCTGAGTTCCAAAGCCAACGGCCCCAGCAAAGTGGACATCGCCTCCATCTGCGAGACGTCAATCCATTGCCCGAGCCCGGTGTTCGCTCGCTGGATCAAGGCCAGCAAAACTGCCTGGGCCCCGGTCATGCCACCCACTGCGTCGCTGTAGGCACTGGCCGGGCCACTGGGTCTTGTGTCTGGGAAGCCAGTCAGGTTGGTGAAACCCGACCAGGCCTGCAATGTCTGGCCGTAACTGACGCGGTCTTTCCAGGGGCCGGAGCGCCCAAAACCAGACATACTGAGCATTATGATGTCTGGTTTTATCTTCCGGACACCTTCGTAGTCCAGCCCCCAACTTGGCATCACTCGGCCACTGAAATTCTCAGCCACAACGTCAGATACTGCCACCAGCCGTCGGGCCAGGTTCCTCCCAGCATCGGTCTTCATGTTCAATGAGATAGAACGTTTGCCCGCGTTCCAGTTGTGGCGTTGCCCCAGGCCCCTGGCGGTGTTCGACGAAGGGCCACCGACGACGGCAAGCGCCTGGTTGGACTCCACCTTGATGACCTGGGCTCCCTGATCAGAGAGAATGCGCGTAGCGGAGGGGCCGGCATGGATCCAGGTGAAATCCAACACCCGGATGCCCTGTAATGCTAATGCGCCAGTTTCAGCCATGCTAAACGACCCCATCCGAGATTAGAGCCTGTAAATCTTCTGCCGACAGGCCCAGTTCTTCGCAGAATATTTGATGGTTGTGCTGGCCGATTCCAGGGGCTAGTGAATGCAAACGCCAACCGTTCTCTGACATTTTGTAGGGAGAACCGGGGTAGACCAGTTCCTCTTCACCGGGAGGTACGGAATAGAATCCTCGCTCCCAGTGTTGTTCCATGCCGAGCAGTTCGTCAGCCGTGGTGACCGGACCCCATGGGTGATGGTTGGCCTGCCCCCACTCTGTAATCTCCGCGCGGGTGTGAGTCAGTGTCCAGGCTTCCACCAGTTCCTCTATGTGCGCGCCGTGTTCGCCCCGCAAGATGAAGCGGTCGTTGTATTGCTCGTCCATCAAATCACCGGCCATGCCATCACGCTCCATCCAAGCCCTTAGGTCGTCCCAGGCCTTGGCCGTGTTGGTGGTGATGCTGACGTAGCCGTCCTTACACTGCCAGGTGGCAATAAACTGGCCGCCGTGGCGAAACCCACAGCGGATGGCCGATTCGCCAGTGTAGTTGTAGGTGGTGTTCACGTGCTCAGTGGTAGTGGCCACTGCTTCCTGCATGGAAACGTCCACATATTGGCCTTCGCCGGTGGCCAGACGGTGGAATAAGGCAATCAGGATGCCAATGAACGCTCGATTGGAGGTGGTCTGGTAGGCCTGCAATCCCCAAAGTTTGTTGGGCGGGGTGTCGGGCCAGCCAGTGACGTACATATAGCCACCCATGGCAAAGCCAACGAGATCGCTGGCTTTGTAATCACGGTACGGGCCAGTCTGCCCAAATGGCGTCAATGAGGCATAAACCAGCCCGGTGTTAGCTTCACTCAGGTTGTCGTAACCCAAGCCCTTGGCCGACAGATAACCGGGCTGGAACGACTCCAACACAACGTCCGCCGTGGCTGCTAATTTCCCCAACAGGTCAGTGCCAGCAGACGTTTCTATGTTGAGGGTGATGCTGCGTTTGTTGGTGTTGTAATGCCGCCAGTGGAGGCTGTTCTCCATCGGCGCCGCGTCAGCAACAAAGGGTCCGGTCCGACGCATGGCATCCCCACCAGGATGTTCTACTTTAATGACATCAGCGCCCACATCTGCCAGCAGCTTGCCGCAATAAACGCCCAAATCTCCCGACAGGTCCAATACCCGGATTCCTGTCAGAGGTTGGGCGTTTTTAGAACTGGGATCAATCAAATTAGGGCTTTCGCGGTCCCAGTTCTCTTTGCAGGTCGGTGATGGTCTGGTCGCGGGTCTTCTTCTGCCAGCGGACGCGCTGGGTGATGGGGGTGTTCTCAACCTCAGGTGCGACCTTCATGGTTACGAAGACCGGGCCGGGCTTGCTGAGAATCTCTTCAATGTTGTTAGTGAAGTCTTCCAGGTTGTCGAAGGAATAGGTCGACTTGTAACCACAACCCCTGGCAATGACGTCGTATTGAACGTTCTCGGCGTTGGGCACTGGCTGGCCGCCGGTGGTGGCATACACGCCGTTGTCCAGGACGAAGTGGTAGAAGTTCTTGGGCTCTTTTTCAGCGATGGTGGTGAGCGCGCCCATGTTCATCAGAATGTCCCCTTCCGAGTCGAACAATATTATCTTTTCATCGGGCCTGGCCATGGCTAATCCAAACGAGAAAGAAGCATGGCCACCCATGGCCGGGTCGCCCAGGGGCACGTCCCGGTCTGGTTTGTCGCTCAGGTTGATCCAATGTCGGCCGCCCCGGCCCGGAATTACCACGGCGTTGCCCCGGAAGGGTGCGAAAGCCTTAAACATATCTGCTGTTTGGAACATAAGTCCTCTACAAATTCATCTCAAGTTTTGGAGTCGTTAGGTGGATTAATCTGGATTGTTGACCGGTGGTTTTCTAACGCTGGACGAAGCCATGGAATTCGTCCCCGATCAGCACCGCCACCGGCTGTTTGGTCTTTTCTGCCAAATCAAAGGCCACCTGGATACGATCGGCATCGGCGTCGCTTTCCACCAGGAAATATTTGATGTTGAAAGCGTGGATGAAGTGCTCCGTGTAGGTAGCTGCCGTGTCGGTGTCCACGCCGTGGCGCGTCCAACCTCGGTAGCCAACCATCATCACCACAGGGATGTTCATGCCCATGGCCCAGCCGCGCATGGAGTCTCCGGATTCCATCAGACCGGTGTTCTGTATCAGGATGACCGGCTTGGCCCCGCCCACCGATAATCCGGCAGCGGTGGAAAAAGCCTGGCCCTCACGACTGATGGTGACGAGTTCCAACGAGGGTTCTTGGGTCAACAGTGTGTATAGGAAGTTGGTTTCACTGTCTGGCAGCCAAACAACGTGGGTGACATTGTTTCCCTTCAGGTGATCGATAATGGTCTGTGGACTGAATCCGCCTTCTTGATCGGCCAATGTTCTTACCTCTTCTAAAGGATGTAATTTACTACTACCGTGATTTGTTACGGCGTCCAGTCATCGAGTGTTATTGACTAAAACTGCCGCGATTTACCGCAAAGTTTAGTCGATGAAATTCCTGATCTCTCGCAGCACCAGGTCTGGGTGCTCCATGGGCACAAAATGGGAACCTGCGCCCAATTCCTTGAGTTGGAATCCTTTGGCCTCTCTGATCAGGTGTTGGACGGCTGCGTCCTGAGCCGTTTGTGCGCCGTCATAGGCTCCAACCAACAGCATGTAATCGCCGCCCAGCCCCCGTAGCACTTCCATAGTGTTTAGGTTTCTTCTGTTTTCGTAGAACTCTTCTTCCACTGCTGGCTTGCACTTCAATTGGGCAGTGCCGTCATCCAAGATGCGGGTGTTGCCTTTTATGTAATCGCCAAAGACCTCGTCTGCCCAGGGCTTGAACACCGCTCTGTCCCGGTAGGCCGCGTACATCACTTCCCGGTTTTCCCAGATTATCCGCTTCTGAAGTGTTCGTTTCATCCGGAGCTCTTGTTCTTCTGGTGTCAGCAAGGCCATGGGACTGTCGCCGACCCGAGTGTCGATCAGGACACCCTTGCCCACGATGCCGGGAAACATGGAGTCGGCAATCAGCATGGACATCCCTCCAGCGGAATGTCCAACGCAGATTGATCCCTCAAGTCCCAGTGCTTGAATCACCGATGCGGTGTCCGCTCCTATTTGCATAAAGGTGACGCCACCTTCAGGGGTTTCGGTATCACCGTGGCCCCGTAGGTCAAACGAAAACACGTGATAGTTCTTCGCCAAGTCTTTGGCTGCGAAGCTCCAAATCTGAGAACACATGCCAACGGCATGAAACATTAATACCTTAGGATTATCCGGGTTTCCCCATTCCAAATAATGATGGTTGATCCCATCAGTCTCCACAAATTTACTTTCGGGTTGCAACTAAAACTCCTGAATCGACGTTGTATAAGTCTCTAGATATTGCCCACGCCGGTGGTGAGAACGGTCACTCTACCACGGCTATTATTTCCAACTGTACCAAAACACCGGGAGGAAATGCGTGGTACTCGATGGCGTGACGGGCCGGCCGGTCGTTTTCATCGGGGAACATGGCCAGCCAGGGCTTGTTGACTGCATCACGCTGAGCACGGTCTTTCATATAGACCGTAATCTTTCCGATACCTGAAATATCGCCGCCAGCATTCTCAACCATGGTCTTCATATTGGCGAAGGCAAACTCGCACTGGCTTTCCAAATCCTCAGGTACTTTGCCAGTGGCAGGGTCAGCGCCCAAGATCCCGCTGGAGAAGATCATGTTGCCAACGCGAGCCCCAAAGGGAATCGGCGCTCCGTGTTGTATTCCATCGACATGAATCGAGCGTCCTTTGCGAGCCATGGTCTCTCCTCGCCACTCGTCTCTGGGAGTGGCATCCGTCCATTTAACCGTTGGCAATTATACCTGGCTTATTCAAGTGTTCATTGTATAAAGGCCCTCTATCCCCGCCGTGCTATTATTTAGGCGTCAAAAATCGATTATTTGGAGGCGCCTTCATGCCATTCGGAGGCAATGACTGGCACGCATTAACTCAAGAGGAAACCATAGAACCTGATCTACCCATTTGCGACCCACACCATCATTTCTGGGATTTCAGATTAGAGAGAATTCCCTACCAACGGTATCTGCTACACGAACTGGCCGACGACATGAACAGCGGCCACAATGTGCGCTCGACCGTGTTTGTCGAGGCCCGGTCCATGTACCGGTCCACCGGCCCGGAGGAGATGAAACCCGTAGGCGAGGTCGAATTCGTCCAGGGTATCGCTGCCGCTAGCGCCAACGGAATGTACGGCCCGGGACGCGCCGCTGCCGCCATCGTAGGACACGCCAACTTAAACTTGGGTGACGGCGTTAAGCCCGTGTTGGAGGCTTTGCAGGCTGCCAGCCCCAACAGGTTCCGCGGCATCCGCCACTCCGTGACTTGGGATGACAACCCAGCCGTTCCAAATACTGCCGCTAACAAGGCCAAAGAGCAGATGTCCAACGCCAATTTCCAAACTGGAGCCAAGATTTTGGCCGGCATGGGACACACGCTTGAAGGCTGGATGTTTTTCTCCCAGATGGAAGAATTGGCTCGGTTTGCCAAGGCTGTTCCTGACCTGACAATCATCCTCTGTCACGTGGGTGGTCTGTTGGGCACCGGCGTTTACGCCGGACGCCAAGATGAGGTGATGGAAGCCTGGCGTAAGGGCATTACCGCCGCCGCCGAGCAGCCCAACATCGTCATCAAACTGGGTGGCATCGGCATGCCCAGCGTGGGCAACGACTGGCATCTGCGGGAAAAGCCAATCGGCTCGGAAGAACTGGCCGCGGCAATGGCTCCGACCATCAACTACTGTATTGAGAAGTTTGGGCCCAACCGATCCATGTTCGAGAGCAACTTCCCCGTGGACAAAGTGTCGTACTCGTACCACATCATGTACAACGCCTTTAAACGCATCGCCAAAGACTACTCGGCATCCGAGAAAGCCGACATGTTCCACGACGTGGCAACACGGGTCTACCGCATAGATCTCTAAGCTTCAGCGCAGGGAAGTTTCTTCCCATTCTGAAACATTGGAAGGGTCTTCGTATTGCACGAAGACCCTTTTTATTGTCTATCTCAGGTTCAAGTACCCACTGATTTCCCAGCTACCAAATTGGGCAGAAGCGCTAGCATCCGTTGTAAAATACACCCAACGAGGCAAGGCGGGGCATCGTTTTGACTAGTAAAGTACTTCCGGAATCGGACTTCATAGGCCGACAGGAAGAGTTGGTCATTTTGACCAACGCTTTGGATGACGCAATGTCCGGCCAAGGGCGGATTGTGATGTTGGCCGGCTAACCGGGCATCGGTAAGACCCGCATCGCCCACGAATTGGTGACCCAGGCCGACGCAAAAGGGACCAAAACCCTTTCGAGTTGGTGTTATGAGCGCCAATGAGCGCCTCCCTACTGGCCTTGGATTCAGGCCATCCGGTCTTACTCAAAGAAAACAGACCCTGAATTGCTGCGCCCGTAAAAACAGCAGTCGAAATCCCAATAACCCCGCCAATCCCCGCGCCGACCATTAGAGTGGACAGCATGATTGCCAATTCTTTGGGAACCATTTTCCAGAAGAAAGTGGTGAAAGACCCCATCTACCAGGCCCTTCTAGACCGCCACCCAGATATGGATATGCAGACGCTGGCCGACGATCTCCGAGAATTTGCAGAGAACATCTGCGCCAGCGAGAAATCAGAGTAGGTCTTTCAGAGTTAGGTTAGACGCAAAGGGCTGAGGCTTCAGCCCTTGAAAAGCCTTAGTGCGTTCTGCCGGGTAATCAGATCCTGGTCTGCTTGGTCCAGCCCAATAGTCCCTACGGCATCCATCAGTCCGCCACTCATTGCGGCCCAAACCCAGTCAGTACCTAATAACACGTGCTCTGGCCCCGCCATGTCCAATAGGAGCTTTAACGACCGCGGGTTAACCGTCACCGTGTCGTAATAGAGCATGGACATGTAGTCCTCAGGCCCGCCACGCTCCAGTTCAGCCACCTTCTCCATGCCTCTGCGGTAGGCCACATCCACCCGACCAATCAGGAAGGGCAAAGCCCCGCCACCGTGGCAAAGCATCAACTTCAATTTGGGATGCCGATCCAGCAGCCCGGAGTGAATCAGCTTGGCGGCCAAGATGGTCGTATCCAGGGTTCTCCCCATGCTGAACGCCAGATAGCTGGGCCCCACCTGTGGCCACTTGCTGTGGGACGCTCCGTGGAGCATCACTGGCACATCCAATTCTTCAGCAGCAGCCCAGAACGGTTCCAGTTCCGCGTCGGCCACATCCACGTCGGCCGGGTCACTGGGCAACATGGTGCCCAACATGCCCAGGGTCTTCACCGCGTATTCCAGCTCCTGCGCTGCCTTTTCACCGTCCCGCAGAGGCACCGCAGCGATGGACCGAAAAGCATCGCCGCTGTCTTTGGCCGTCTGTGCCATGTGCTCATTCAGCAACCGCACCCACTCAGCCTCTTTATCCTTGGACAACGTGTACCCCTGAATATCCAACCAAGCGGCCATATATTGAGAGCCAATACCCTGTTCCTGCATCCATTCAGATCGGGTTACAGTATCGGCAAGGCTACCGCCGGCCGCCCGCAAAGTGGGCAGACCGGGAAAGGTCAGAGCGTGTCCGCCGTCGGTCTCTTCCACATCGACGCCAAACGATTTTCCAGATTTGTGTATTTCTTTTAAAAAGCTTGTTGGCGCAATGTGGGCATGGACATCGATAAAACCGGTTGGTGTTTCCTGGGCCATGATCCCTCCAAACGAAACTCGGACTTTTCCTGAATAAGGTACTAGATTTGGACAGATGTTGAGGCGCTGAGGATATATTCACCCATCACCGGAGTCAAGGCTCTCCGGTATATGTATAATAAGCGGGATTTAATCAAAACATTGATACTGCATATTTGGGAGGACTCTCTAAATGCCCCAACGTAAAGACGGCGGCGATGCCATTCTAGAAGCCCTACGCAAGCTTGACGTAGATTACATCATATCCTCGCCGGGTTCTGAATGGCCGTCCGTGTGGGAGGCGTTGGCCAGGCAGGAGATTAACGAGGAGCCTGGCCCCAAATACATCAACACCTGGCACGAGACTCTGGCGGTGGCCATGGCCCAGGGTTACACGCGGATGACCGGACGCATGCAGGCAGTATTGCTCCACGCGGGAGTTGGCGTCCTCCAAGGTTCCATGGGCATCCACGGCGCGTTCCAGGGTGAGCTCCCCATGATCATAGCCTCTGGCGAGACTTCCACTTACGGCGAGGCAGACGACTTTGACCCCGGCCCCCAATGGCTGCGCAACCTGAGCATCGTGGGCGGCCCCAACCGGCTGGTGGACTCCATCACCAAGTGGAGCAGCCGTGTAACCAGCGCTGAGACCCTCTACGAGACGTTCAGCCGTGCCGGTGAGATGGCCCAGCGCACACCCAAAGGCCCCACGTTCTTAAACGTTCCTATGGAGACGATGCTTGAGGAATGGACGCCCCCGACTAACTTCCGGAACAAGCCCGTCGCGCCAAAAACACGACCGGAGACCTCAGACGTTGAGGCCATAGCAGACTTGGTAATTGGCGCCAATAGCCCTGTAATTCTTGCAGACTCAGCCGGGAAGACCCTCGAGGGTTTCCAGGCCATGATCACCTTGGCGGAGAGCCTAAACATACCTGTATTCGAGTCCGAGGGGCCAGGATATTCCAACTTCCCTCACAACCACCCACTGCACAACGGTTACGACCTGAAGCAAAGGTACGCTGAGTTTGACGTTTTCTTGGTGGTGGGCACCCGCGCGCCTTGGTATCCGGCCAGCAACAGCCCGACCAACTCCACGGTGGTAGTGATTGACGAGAACCCGATTAAAGAATTCATGGTCTACCAAGACTTGGGAGCAGACCACTACCTGGAGGGCGACCTACCGGCGAGCTTGGAGCTATTGGCGGAGGCCATCAAGTCCAAGGGAGCAAAGCCCAAGACGATTGCTAACAACAGCGGGGTATGGGAGAAATACCGGGCATTAAATGACGGCGCCGACAGTTCCGGTCCCATAGAGCCGGGAGTGCTATGTAACGCCCTCTCCGAGAACATGCCCGCAGATGCCATCTACATCGATGAGACCATCGTGCATCGCCCGCAGATACTGCGCCGCATCAACCGGGACAACCCCCAGAGTTACCTGCGACCCATCGGCGGTCTGGGTCAAGGACTCGGTACTGCCCTCGGCGTGAAACTAGCCACACCGGAGCGTCCGGTAGTGGCTTTGATGGGAGACGGAGCCCTGCTCTACAACCCAATCACCCAAGCTCTGGGTGTCGCGCGTGAGAGCAACCTGCCTATCATGATCGTGGTGTTCAACAACACCAGCTACGCCGCCATGAAACGGCTGCACCTATCGTTCTACCCAGACGGCGACGCCGCCAAGTCTGGCATCTTCCACGGCGTGAATATCCCAGGTCCCGATTACCAGGAGCTGGTCACACCGTTCGGCGGACACGGAGAGCGGGTAGAAGACCCCAAACGCCTGGCCGGTGCCATTAAAGACGGCCTAGCCGCCGTTGCCGAGGGCCGTGTAGCCATCCTGGACGTGGCGTTGTCGGGGTAACGTCTTTCGACAGGTCCGAGTGAAGTCGAGAGTCCCGATTTCATTTGGAGCCCATGATGAGTGGTAGAAGAGGGGTTGGCTTCGGCACAGCGGGCAGCCCCATCCCGTATTTCCTGCGAAGGCAGGAATCCACAGCGGGCATAGGTGTTGGAGAGCATTAGCCCTTGCCCTCCCCCTTTCAAGGGTAGGGAACCTCGTGGACTCGCCTACCGTCATTCCAGCGAAGGCTGGAATCCAGAAAGATTCTGATTAGCCTATTGGAAATGCCAGAACCTTCTACCCAGCCATATCCTCGTCCATGAGCTTGGCCACTTGCAGGTCACCCTCACTGGTTGAGGTATTCAACTTGGCGGCCACCCGCTCGCGGCGAACGTCTGACTGGTTCTGGTTGAGCTTCCACTTGCCCTGTATTGACGTTATCTTTATCTGGAAGGCGACTATCCGCTTCATCATCTGCGCAGCATAGTCGGTGTTGAAGTCCATCTCCCAGGGTTGAGGTTGGGACGCTTCATGTTGGGCCGTCAGACGCGCCACCATCTCCTCTATCACCGCAGGCTCTTCGGTCGCCTTAAAGATGCCCGTAGCGTGAACGGCAGTGTAGTTCCAGGTGGGGACAGTTCCTTCCTCCTGATACCAGGTCGGTGACACATAGGTGTGGGGGCCATGAAAGACCACCATGACCTGCTGTCCGTCGGCGTAGCGCCACTGTCGGTTTGCCTTGGCCATGTGACCCAAGATCATCCCATTCTCTCCACCGGTCTCGTCAATCATCAACGGCAAATGGCTGGCCATTGGCTCTTCGCCAGTGTGGGAGAACATGATGGCAAAATTGTTGCTCTTCATGAAATCAAACAGCTTTGTTCTATCGTTTACTTCGTAGTAGTTAGGCAGGTACATAGAGACGCTCCAGATGGCATTGTGACAATCTTAATTAGCATTTTACAACCAATTTATCCGACCTCGCCGTTCTTCTCCGCAGTTGCCCCACACTTAAGCCTCTGGTAGGCTTCCGGAAGCTAGAAAAAACGCCAAGCCAAACCGTTCTGGCAGGCGATTAAGGGGAAATAAAACATTGGTTAAAAAGAAGGGTTCCGGCCTATTGATGGTCTTCACCAACGTAGACTCGGAGCACGATTTTGAATTCAACAAATGGTACGTGGAGGAGCACCTGCCGGAGCGACTCAGCGCGCCGGGTTTCTTGGACGGAGCCCTCTACCAAGCGACCAAGGGCAGCCCCCGCTACTTAGCTATTTATGAGCTGGAATCGGTGGCCGCAATGGAGACAGCCGAGTACCTGCACATGAGCCAGAACCCCACCAACTGGACCAAGCGCATCGGCCCGTCCGGCGTTGGCCGGGGCGTGGTACGAAACATATGCACCCAAATATCACCCGCAAAGGGTGACCCCGACACCATGGGCCGGGGCATGGCTCCAGCGCTACAAGTGGGCCGGATGGTTGTACCGGAAGAGATCGAAGAAAAATACAACGATTACTACGACAACCAACGGACGCCGCGCAATCTAACTGTGCCCGGCTGCCTAGCCGTGCGACGCTATCACGTGATCGACGGCAGTCCCAAATATACGACCGTGTACGAGTTTGAACACGAGAAAGTACCCGAGTCCATGGCCTGGAACGCTGGGCGGGGCGAAGACAAAATGCACGATTACATCGGAGGCAGCTACGGTCATGCCGCAGGATCACCCGGCGTCTACCGTTGCATCTCTCCGCCAAGGGCTTTTTAAGCAGGCAAAGTTGCTAGCTGCCCACGCCTCTGGTAGTCTTTGAGAAGCTGAACTGATAGAGATTTCCACTTGACCGCAAACGCCAAAATAACCGCTGACCTGTTCATAACCTGCGTCGTTGACCAACTGTATCCAGACGTGGGTGTCAGCGTCGTTAGGGTACTGCGCCGACTAGGCGTGACGGTTGGCTTCCCCACGGACCAGACCTGCTGCGGCCAACCGGTCTACAACACCGGTTACAGCCAGCAGGCCCGAACCTTGGCCAAACGCGTTCTAGAGCAGTTCAAAGATAGCGAATACGTGGTGGTGCCCTCGGGTTCCTGTGCCGCCACTATCCGCGTTTTCTATCTGGAGATTTTTGACGACGACACCGAATTACTCGCAGAGGCCAAGGCCCTGGCCGCCAAGACCTACGAGTTCTCCGAGTTCCTCGTCAACGTCCTCAAGGTTGACGACGCCGCCGACTGTGGCGCCGGCCATGAAGGAACCGTAACCTACCACCCCAGTTGCCATTTACTACGGGAGTTGGGCGTTAAGTCAGAACCCCAAAAACTGCTCCAATCCGTCCCGGGACTGGAGCAGAAAGAACTGGAAGGCGCAGAAATCTGCTGCGGTTTTGGCGGCACATTCTCCGTTAAATTTCCCCATATCTCTGAGGGTATGGTGACCGACAAGGTTGCCAACATTCAGGCCAGCGGGGCCGACACCCTAGTGTCCTGCGACATGAGTTGCCTGATGAATATCGGCGGGGCCTTAAACCGTCAGGAATCAGCAATCAAAGTCCGACACCTGGCCCAAATCCTGGACCCTGAATCTGAGTAGGAACCAAATCCCTTGCCCGAAATAAAGACACAAGATTTCACTGCAGCCTCCACCGCAGCCATCCTCGACCCCAAGCTGCGTCGGGCGTTGGACCGTGTTGCTGAAGGGTTTCACGTTGCCCGGTTAGACCGCATTGAAGAAGTGACCCAAGACGTGTGGGACGGCTGGAAAGACCAGGCCCGCGAAATCAAAGTCCACACCATTGAGAACCTGGACTACTACCTGGAATTGCTGGATAAGAACGTCACTGCCGCCGGTGGGCAACTACATTTCGCCAAGGACGCCGACGAAGCCAACGAGATTGTCGCCCACATCGTCCGCACCCGGAATATTAAGATCGTTACCAAGAGCAAAAGCATGGTGTCTGAGGAACTGGGCCTGAACCCGGTTCTGGAAGCCCTGGGTGTTGAGGTCTGGGAAACCGACCTAGGCGAGTACATCATTCAATTGGCTGAGGAAACCCCTTCCCACTTGGTAGCCCCCGCTCTGCACAAGTCCAAAGAGGACGTGGCGGCGCTGTTCACTGAAAAACTGGGCATACCCTACGACGAAGACATCTACCACATGGCCGCCACCGCCCGGACCATTCTCCGAGACAAGTTCATGGAGGCCGACCTGGGCATCAGCGGCGCTAACTTTGTGGTGGCTGAGACCGGCACTCTGGTCATCATAACCAATGAGGGCAACGGTCGTCTCTGTACCTCCGCTCCCAGGGTTCACATCGGCATTACAGGCATGGAGAAAGTGATTCCGTCCATGCAGGACCTGTCCGCGTTCCTGCGATTGCTGCCCCGCTCCGCCACCGGCCAGCGCATCACTAGCTACGTGAGCATGACCACCGGCCCACGCCGATCCGATGACGAAGACGGCCCTGAAGAATTCCATCTGATTCTGGTGGACAATGGCCGCTCTAAGATGCTGGCTGACCCTGCTCTGCGTGAGGCGCTTTACTGCATCCGCTGCGGGGCTTGTCTAAACATCTGCCCCGTTTACTCTCGTATCGGCGGCCATGCCTACGGCTGGGTCTACCCCGGCCCCATCGGAGCGGTGGTCTCACCTATGCTGGTTGGGTTGCCCAAGGCCAAAGAATTACCCCAGGCTTCAAGCCTCTGTGGGGCCTGCCGGGAAGTTTGTCCCGTCAACATAGACATCCCAAAGATGCTGTTGGACCTGCGAAAGAAGACGGCTGAAAGCCCTGACAGTAGTCTGCGGTCCGCTCCTGAAATAGAACGGGTTCTCGCCCGGTTGTACGCCAAGTTGATGAGTAGCCCAAAGCTGCTCAAGATGGGAGTCAAATTCGGCCGTTTCGCCCAAAAATTAGAGCGAATGACTCCAGTCTTCTCGCCATTGACCACAGACGGCAAATGGATCAGAAACGCGCACATTCCAATCCTGTCCCGGTGGACTAAATCCAGAGACTTGCCGACGCTTCCCAAGCAGACCTTCCACGAACTTTGGGAGAAGGAGTTATCCCCTGACGACTCCTAGTTCGGAAAGCATGCCCGGCACACCCAAAGCGGAATTCCTCCAATCGGTGCGCGAAGCCCTGGGCCGAGAAAATGTGCCGCCCATTGAAGCCTACCCACGCCTGGCCGAAACACCGTCGGAGTTGGAACAACAAGTGGCACAGATGCGCCAGCATATAGAAGACAACCTGCCCGCGCTGCTGGACAAGCTGGCCAAAATGGCAGCCCTCGGTGGTTGGCGAGTGCACCGTGCTTCCAGGCCAGAAGATGTCATTGAATACATCGAAACCTTGGCTAGAGATTCGGGCACCGCGAACGTCGTCCGTTCCAACCAGGATGTGTTCAACCAGATACCTTTGGATGCCACTCTCACCAACCTTGGTCTGACGGTAACGACTGTCCTAAGAGATGAGACCACTACCAGAGAGTCGCTGCGAGAAGAGATCAGGCAATCTGGCATCGGTATCACCGGCGCGGATTACGCGCTGGCGGAAACCGGGTCGGTAATCGTTTTGCCGCGTAAGGGCTTAGCCCGGCTAATCTCAGTCGTGCCGCCAGTCCACATCGCCCTGGTGCGGGCCGAGGACCTACTGGAGACACTGGATGACCTGTTCTTGCTACGACGCCTGGAGTATCATCAGCAGGGCGGCGAGATGGGCAGCTATCTGAACTTCATCACCGGTCCCAGCCGAACCGCAGACATTGAGATGACCATTGTGGAAGGAGTCCATGGACCCAAAGAAGTCCACATGATCATCTTGGGCTAAAACCCCAACCCTGTCTCCCTTACGTGGAGACCGATAGCATGGGGATGCCACCGATACGCCCCATAATTGACCGCATTAATAGGTGAACGCATATGCCGATGCGCGTTGGATTTGGTGAGTTCCGCAGACAGATGCTGGAACGCGACTTAGTAGAGATTGAAGAAATGCTCCCGATTCTGGGTGTTGAAAAAGTGATCCTGACCGGCGACATGGCCGCCGGAGATTTCAGTCCAGACACCAAAATCGAGCTCATCATTGTCCATGACACAGAATATAGCTTTGGTCGGCGAGCTGATTTCTTCTCGTATCACCTGCCGAGTTCCACAGACCTTGAAACTCTGGTCTACACCCCCGCAGAGTTTGAAGACATGCGCGAGAAATTACCTGCATTGGCCAAGGCCTGCCGCGAAGGACGGGAGATATACAATGCCTGATTACCTGGCTGAGGGCGCACGCTGGTTGCGCCAAGCAGAGCAAGATTTGGACGATGCCCGCTTTCTTAAAGAGGGTGGTCGACACAACATGGCCTGCTTCATGGGGCAACAGGCAGCAGAAAAGGCCATCAAAGCCTATCTGTACCACAAGCGGGTTGAAGACGTTTGGGGCCACTCACTTTTGGATCTCTGTGAAGACGCCAAGTTGTTTGACATGATGTTTGACACTGTGAAGGCGGAAGCCCGGCAGTTGGACAAATACCATTACATCACCCGGTATCCGGAGTTCCTGCCCAGTGGCACCAGCTCGGAGGCCTTTGACGAGATTGACTCAGAACGGTCGATTGAGCTTTCCACTCAGGTGGTGGACTTCGCCAAACAGCGGATAGTCTAGAACCCGTCTCCCTGGTCACCGATAATTTTTCTTAGACCAATTATGAGACCAATCCAGTGGGCCAAGAGGAATTTATAGAATGGCACCCAGAGCCGAGTCTCTTCTTCCGGAACAATTCGGTCCGCTCCAGGGCGTTCGTATCATTTCCACCGGCACCATAGTCGCCGAGCCCTTTGCTGCCGCGCTGGCTGCAGAGATGGGGGCGGAGGTCATTCAGATTGAGCGCCCAAAAGTCGGTGACGTCACCCGCAGCCTGGCTAATGGCATCGACGGCGAAGGTCCGACGATCAACCACCTGTGGGCCCAGGATCGGCGAAACACCTTCTACACGACGCTCGATTTTGCGACCCCCGAAGGCAAGGAAATATTCCTGCGCCTGGTGGCCGGCGCGGATATCTGGATGGAGAGCTCCAAGGCCGGAACCTACTCGAACTGGGGTCTAGACGACGCTACAATCCATGCCGTTAACCCGGCCCTGGTTATCACCCACGTCTCTGGCTATGGACAGACCGGCCACCCCGATTACCTAAACCGCGCCTCTTATGATCCCATCGGCCAAGCATTTGGCGGCACCATGGGCATCACAGGATCGCCTGACCCAGAACCTCCCATGACCGCCAGACCCCTCGCCGCCGATTACACCACGTCTCAGATGTGCCTTTGGTCAACGCTAGCCGCCTACATCTATGCACTGCGCACTGGCAAGGGTCAGGTCATTGACTTGGCGCAGTACGAGGCCGTCCACAAGGTCTTATCCGGCACCATGGTTGAGTACTTCTCATCAGGGGTAAACCCCGAGCGCCGTGGCAATAAGAGTGGGAGAAGCCAACCCTTTGGCAGCTACCATGCCCAAGACGGATGGCTGGTGATTGCCGCTCTAGGCTCGGTCTTCGACCGTGTCTGCGGAGTACTTGGTCTCGACACGTCTGACGGCCAATGGGATGAAGCTCGACTTAATCTAGATTCCATTCCCGGAATAGAATTCGACGCCATTCTGCGCGGTTGGGTGGAAGAACGAACGGTGCAAGAAGTTGTGGAGATCATGAATGTGGCCCAGGTTGGCTGTAGCGCCGTGATGACGCCCAAAGACATTGCGGAAAACCCCCACTACAAAGCCAGGGAAATCCACACTGAATGGGAAGACATCACGCTGGGCCGGAAGATTAAGGGAATCGGCATCATCCCCAAATTCTCCGAGACACCGGGGAAGATTTGGAGGGGGTCCACTCCCCTTGGTTACGACAACGATACGGTGTACGGCCATTTTCTGGGCCTTGACACTACTGAGTTAGATCAACTGCGGGAACGCGGAATAATCTGACGCCAGCGGCTTTTCTACTGCTCTCTTACGGCTTCATCAGGAATATTCTCATCGCCCTCTCGGCCGTACCCTGCAACATCAAACCAGTACGCCCCAGCGCGTGCTGAAAGCTCATTGCTCCGTCTGAGATACACAAGATGGATGCCACGCCGTGTTTGTAAAGGTCCTCGTGTCCGTCCCCCAGGCTACCGGCCAAAAGAATGGAAGGAACGCCGTGGGCCATAGCATGTCTGGCAACGCCCACCGGGGCCTTGTCGAACACCGTCGACTTATCAGCTCGGCCCTCGCCTGTGAACACCAAATCAGCCCCTTCTAGATGACGGTCAAAGTCCAACACCTGGCAGACCATGTCGATGCCCGATTGCAGTTTGCCACCGGCGAAGGCGATCAAGCCAGCGCCAAGTCCACCGGCCGCACCGGCTCCCTGGACATCCAGAACGTCTATTCCCAGGTCTCTCTTAACCACTTCAGCGAAATTACCCAGTGCGGCATCCAGCTCGGCCACCACCTCTTTGGAAGCGCCTTTTTGAGGACCAAATATCTCAGAAGCTCCGGTCGGCCCACACAATGGGTTTGTCACATCAGTGGCGCCGACAATCTCCACACCGGAGATGCCGGCCAGTAATCCGGAAGTGTCGATGCCGTCCAAACGCGCCAGAGCTGCGCCGCCCGGCGGGAGGGCATTGCCGGCGGAGTCCACGAACTTTGCGCCGAGGGCAGTGGCCATTCCGGCCCCCCCGTCATTGGTGGCGCTACCACCCAGGCCAACGATTATCCGGTTGAAACCACGCTCAATGGCTTCTTTCAAAATCTGCCCGGTGCCCAGCGTTGTAGTGGTCTTGGGGTTGCGCCGTTTTGAAGGTACCATGGCCAGTCCCGAAGCCCTGGCCATCTCTATAACAGCAGTTCGGCCATCGCCCATGACGCCCCACTGCGCTTCCACCTGTTGGTTGATGGGCCCAGTCACCGTGCTGGTGAAAATCTCTCCGCCAGTGGCGTCCACCAGCGCGTGCAGCGTACCGTCACCACCATCGGCCACGGGAAGCAAAACTGTTTCAGCATCGGGCA
>DUCU01000080.1 GCA_012959605.1 Dehalococcoidia bacterium
GCTGCTGCAGGCAGCCAAGAGACCAAGAACAACCATTATTAGTGCAATCACCCATCGCTGCCGATGCATATTGACCCCTCACACACCTAAAACCGGAACCAGCGGCCATTTAATATACAAAGCAAGAATTCGGCGCCGCCAGCACTCAACAAGTTTAATGGCAATGAAAGGGCACGCCACGACTACGCAACCAACCAATTATGTTAAAATCAGCACCGTTGGGCTACGACGATACGCGGTAACACCGCCCAAACATTCCAGTCCCCGCGCGGTTTATATTGCAAGAAACTCTACCCGTCTCGGTCCGTCGACTTCGAGTGGATGACATCGACCAAGTCATCGCCATTGAGAAAGAAGCGTTTTCACCCCTCTGGGTTAGTTCGTCTTTCAAGCGTGATTTGAGCAACAAACGCGCGAACTACTTGGTTGCGTGTTTTGATGAAGACGTATCTTCCGAAGAGATATTGGCTGAGAACCAAGCAGAGCTAACAATCCCGGAAGAAGAGCAACCAGCACCCAAACTCTGGTCGCGCATGCTTGGGCGTTTCGGCTTTCCCTCGAACAACGATGGATCAACCATCGACGTGGATGAAGTATTTAATATTGCCGGATACGTCAGCGTTTGGTACCAAGGTGAAGAAGCCCACATAACTGAGATAGCTGTAAAAGAAACATTACGCGGCCGGGGCGTGGGTGAACTGCTGCTGATTGGTTCCCTCAAGGCCGCAATAGACTACGGCTCAAAGGTAATGACCCTGGAGGCAAGAGTCTCCAACTTCATCGCCCACCGCCTGTACCAGAAGTACACCTTCAAATCGGTGGGCATTCGTAAGGCTTATTACTCAGACAACCGTGAAGATGCGGTGATAATGACTACCAGCCCAATAGATACATCTGAGTACGACGAGCTATTCGACGGCCTGCAATCCACCTACCAAGGCCGCTGGGGGCGGATGCTGATTGAGGAATACTAGGGCAGCTTGTGCTGGGCACGGAGCCATGACCTGGCGGCAGCTGCGGTACTATTAACATAACGAAATAAATCACTAAACAATCAAGAGCCATAGGCGACCACCACTTGGCAGCCTGGCAACCATCGATTTTTGATGGGTAACCACCTCAAATTAAGTTGACCAGCCGCAGTCACGTTGTTAGAATGGCTCGGCGTCATACAGGCCTATGGGAGCTGGTCCCAATGGTATCCCGAAAGGGTATCCACATAAGGGCCAGATGAACGAGTTAGGCCAGATTAAATATTCATGTTGGTAATAGGATTAACGGGCAGCATCGGCACTGGAAAGAGTGAAGCTGCTCGGCAATTGGAGATATTGGGAGCCTCGATCATAAGCGCTGACCAGGTGGGTCACGAGGCGTACACACCCAACACAGAGGCTTGGGAGCAGGTTGTATCCGCCTTTGGCGACGATATTCTGCAGGACGATAAAGATATTGACCGGCGCAAGCTGGGAGCGATAGTGTTCTCAGACCCCAGTCAATTAGAAAAACTGAACGCAATCATGCATCCGCGAATGGCGCGGATGGTTTCGGATAAAATTGAAGTCCTGCGTGGCCAAGGCGTGAAGGTAGTGGTGGTTGAGGCCGCCCTATTGTTTGAGGCCGGATGGGACACCCTAGTGGAAGAGGTGTGGGTCACCGATTCCTCAGAAGATATAGTCGTCGGACGGCTCAAGGAGCGTAATGGGTTGTCCGAAGAAGAGGCCAAAAAAAGGATCAATTCTCAGATGGACCGCGCGGAACGCATAGAGCGGTCTGATTTTGTCATTGACAACTCTAGTGACATGGCAGGACTGGAAAGCGCCATTAAAGAGTTGTGGGACCGCCGAGTAGCTAAATAGCAAAACGCGGCATAGCGAAAAACCACATAGCAGAGATATAAAAGGACCGGGAAAAAACATGGTTGAAGCAGCTCCAGAGACACAGGCACATTACACAGAGTATGCGATTGAGGAGTTCCTAGTTAGGGACGAACCTTACTACCGACCTATTGGCGATGAGATTGAGTTATTTACCGCCGCCTACCGCCAGCACATTCCGGTCTTGTTGAAGGGACCGACAGGGTGCGGCAAGACCAGGTTTGTGGAATACATGGCCTGGCAGTTGGGACGCCCCCTAGCTGTTGTCAAAGAAGATGGCGATGAAACCGAGAGTCTAAAAGAGGGTGAGATTCGTGTACCGCTGGTCACGATCGCCTGCCACGAAGACTTGACCGCCAGCGACTTGGTGGGTCGTTACCTGCTGGATGCCAACGGCACCCGTTGGATTGACGGTCCCATGACCCGTGCAGTCAAAGCCGGTGCCATCCTCTACCTTGATGAGGTTGTGGAAGCACGGAAAGACACCACAGTGTTGATTCACCCGCTAACCGACCACCGCCGTATCCTCCCGATTGAGAAGACTGGTTCAATCATTGAGGCCGACGATCGGTTCTTGCTTTGTGTTTCCTACAACCCTGGTTACCAGAGCGCCCTGAAGGACTTGAAGCACAGTACCCGCCAACGGTTCATCTCGATTGAGTTCTACTACCCGCCGGCCGACATCGAGACTGAGATCATCCAGCGTGAGAGCGGATGCTCCAAGGAACATGCAGATGCTCTAGCCAAGCTTGGCGAAAAGATTCGTAACCTGGAAGAGCACGGTCTACAGGAAGGTGCCAGCACCCGCCTGTTGATTTACGCCGGGCGTTTGATGTCTGAGGGGATTCCCCCCCGGCGCGCTGCCCAGGTTGCCATTGTCTGGACGCTGACCGACGACCCAGAACTGCAACGCAGTCTCGAGGAAGTCGCGTCCTCCATTTTCGAGTAGAGGACTAAATGGGTCTAACTCCGCCGGAGCTTATAAAACAGGCGTTGGCGAAGCATGTCGTAGAGCGGGTGGACGGCACCGGTATGATGCCTGCGTCCGTCATGATTCTCCTCTACTTCAAGGATGGAGAATACTGTATCCTATTGAATAAGCGGTCCGAAGAAGTTGAGCACCACAAGGGTGAGATTTCCTTCCCTGGTGGAGCCAGGGACCTCGAAGACCGCGATTCATTGGAGACTGCTCTCCGTGAGACCGAAGAAGAGATGGGAATCAAGCGGGAAGACATAACTGTCCTCGGTGAAATGGACGAGATTGTCACTCGCAGCAATTTTCAGGTTTCAGTGTTTACCGGCACGATAGAATACCCCTATAAGTTCACCCCTAGCGCCATTGAGATCGCCGAGGTCTTGGAATTTCCGGTTTCTGCGCTCCTTGATCGGGCCAACCGCCGGGTTGAAACGCGTTGGGACAATGGGAAGACTGTGACCTCGTACTCCTACGTCCATGAAGAACATGTCGTCTTCGGGGCGACAGCCAGAATCCTCCAGAGTTGCATCGAAATCCTCGATGACAAACTGGAAAGCGAGGGACACCAAGTTGACTAGTGGTCCTATTTCCGAGATTGAGGCCGAACTGGCTAAGCTGCCACCGGCAGTGCTTGAAGCCTATCACCAGGCCAACGACGCAGTAAAAGAGTCCTTTGGTGAAGAGGAAATTGGCCTTTGGGCCAAAGAAGGACTGACCATCGGCACCCAGACAGTTCGTTCCTGGGAGTCGGCTATTGAGTATTACCAGGTCAGCCCTGAGGTCAGCAAATTTCTGTCCTTCCCCTCTTTCATGCAATGGGCAAGGTGTGGCACGTATCTGGCCCAGGATTCACCCACGCTGGCGGTTTCGTTCTTCAAATCCAGCGTTTCAATAGTCCCTAATCTGCGCCCCCAGTACATCCCGCGTTGGGCTGGTCTGGGACGCAGTCTGTACAAGGGTACTTGGAAGTCCAGCACTCTGGCCGCCAAGTTCTTTGAGGTTAGCCCTGACTTGGTGCGTAACCTGCCGTTCTGGGACGTAGAAGTCTTTGCTTCTCTGATTGAGGCCTTGTCTTACAAGTCCTATGACGTTGCTGGCGAGTGTCTGGTCTTGGGTCGCGACGTTCTACCCGCCATGGGCCGCGAACGTGAGCCGTTCTTGGCCATGTCCCGTGCGCTCATCGACACCAGCTGGCGGGAAGTTAAAACCTGCCTGGAACTGGTTCCAAGAGCGCTACAACTGGTGGACGAGAGCCAGACCGGCCGGTTCCTGAAACTGGGCGAGCGACTGGCCAAGGTTGGACTACGGGATACCTCACGGTTCCTGTCGGACGGCACTCAGGCCCTCAGCAAGGTTCCCCAGGGCTCCCAGGGCTACATTCTGGATCTGTGCGACGCCTTGGTGGTGCTTACACCGGATGCCGTTCCTCCCTTCCTTAGAAGCCTGGACGATGTCCTAAACCGCATCACAGTCAGCCAGTTGGACACCTGGTTCCAACACGGGGCAAAACTGCTTCAAGACAACCCTGAGAGCGGTATCGCCTTCTTCAAGATAGAGTCCAATACCTCAGAGTCGATGCTGGAGACCTTGTCATCGAGCCTGGAGTTGGAACGGGTAAAGGGAATTCTACGCCTGTATTGCCGCGCCCTTGCCGGTACTGGTCTGGAGATATTTGACACCGGGGAGCTGGTAGGACGGAACATTGGCTGGGTGGACGAAGATATGGCGTCCACTGACGGCACCAAGGTGTTCCTGCCGCCGGTGGTAGACCACTACCCCAACAAGCAAGACAACTTCTCCTGGTTCAAGGTGGTATCAACTCACCAAGTGGCTCACCTGGAGTTTGGCAGCTTCGATTACGAATTCGAAAAGCCGGCTACCCAGTTTGAAGACCTCCGCCATGAGTTGGAAGAAAAGATGCTTGAGCGCAAGAAAGCGGAGCGGGCAGCAGCCCAAGCCGCTTATGAAATGGGCGCTCAGCAGCTCGCGTCCGCAAATGAGGTCGACGCCGATATGTCTGCCGGGTTTGAAGACCCCAATGACATGAGTAGTGTGCGCACCTTCACCGACATTGGTCGGTACCTAGAGATCTTTGAGAACGCCCGACTGGGCTTTGACATATTCACGGTCTTGGAAGACTGCCGTCTGGACTACCGGATTAAGGTGGAATACCCCGGCATTAAATCGGCGTCCTCCCGGGTTCAAAACGAGACGTTGGAAAAACGCCCTCGTATAGAAGACATGCCGCTACAGCAGGGTCTGGTTGAGCTCTTGATTCACATGAGCTTGGACCAGTTCCAAGACCTGCCCGTGGCTAAAGATTACAAAGAAGCAGCTGAGATGCTTTCCAGCATCCTGCATCAACTCCGCAACTCTGAAGCCAATGTGGAAGACACCGCAGAAGCTACTCTAAGGGCCTACGAGGTAATCTCCCGTGTTCCCAATGAACAGGAAGAAGAGGAAGAGTTTGAAGAGCAAGACCTGGAAGAACCGGGTGACTTCTCAGAAGAGGAATACCAGTCGCTGGTCGACCAGTTGCAGGCCGGGATGGAAGGCTCATCCGACGGTGGCGACGGAGAATCGTACGAGTCTCCAGACCCTGTGGATTACCGAGGCGACTTCAAGCCTGAGATGGTCCAGTTGATGACCAAGTTGCAGGCTGATGATGGTGAAGAGGGTGAGGCCCAACCCATGACCCAGGAGATGCTGGAGCAACTGCTTCAGGAGAGCCCGGAGATGGAGTTGGACGCCGAGCAGGGCGATGTGGACAGTGACATGGCCCAGTTTGCCCAGAACATCATGAAGGAAGCCGGTACCCCGCCGCCCAACTCCCAGCCGGGAGAGGGCTACGGACCGTTGCTGAATGACGACGAGTCTGGTGGAGAACTGGAAGCCAGAGAGCCCGAGACCTACGTCTACGACGAATGGGACTTTAGGGCCAATGACTACAAACCTCGCTGGTGCATCGTAAAAGAGAAAACCGTGGAGGAGGGCGACGCCGCCTTCTACCAGGAATCGCTGAAGACTTATTCTTCGCTGGCGAACCATATTCGCCGTCAGTTTGAGCTGATCATGCCGGAGACCATGCGTAAGACCTATCGCCTGGTTGATGGTGAGGACATCGATTTGAACGCGGCGATCGAAGCTTGGGCCGACCTGAAAATGGGAGTCCCACCCGACGATAAGATTTACTGGCACCGCAACCGCAATGAGCGGCAAGTTGCAGTGGTCTTCCTACTGGACATGAGCGCTTCCACGGCTGAGGCCATCGATGAGGGCCGCCAGACGGTGGATGACCGTGACGCACCGGACGATCCGGTGGAGTACATGGTCTGGCTGCGCCGTCGCCGTGAAGGGCTGGTGCGCCGCAACTACAAGCGGATTATTGACCTGGAGAAAGAAGGCACTACGCTGCTGATTAACGCTCTAGAGTCCATCGGTGACACCTATGGTATTTACGGCTTCTCTGGCTATGGCCGAGAGAACGTGGAGTTCTATGTCATCAAGGACATTGAAGAGAATTTCAGCGATAAGGTGAAGCGCCGGATCGACAAGATTACTCCGCTGCATGCGACTCGCATGGGCGCTGCCATACGGCACGCCGCAACCAAGTTGGAGAAACAGCAAGCCAAGACCAAGATTATGTTCCTGATCAGCGACGGTCGACCTCAAGACCGGGGTTATAGCCGTGAGGGCGTGGAGAAGGAATACGCGGTCCACGACACGCATATGGCGCTGGTGGAAGCAAGACGGAAGGATATCATCCCATTCTGTCTCACAGTGGACAAGGCAGGGCATGATTACCTCAAGAGCATGTGCGGCGATATGGGCTACGAGGTTCTAGCGGACATCTGGTCTCTGCCTGAGCGCCTGCCGATGCTATACCGGCAACTCACGGCCAACAACCGGGCGTAAAGACTCAAACAACCCAATAGAAAAAGAATAGGGCCGCTGTTTACAGCGGCCCTATTCTTTTTCTATTGGGTTGGTGCTGGAACTAAATACCGCCGCTGCTTCATATGGTATTGCCTGATCCGTAGAGAAACACGGGCCTAGCTGATCTCCTCAATCAACCGGCGTAGTTCAATCAGCGCTTGGTTGGGGACCCGGCGCTTGATGGTCACCTGACGGGGAGGTAGGCGCATCTCCATCTCGCGGGTTTTTTCGCCGTTGGTCACAGCAATATAGGCCAAGCCCAGTGGTTTACCCTCGAATTCGCCGGGACCGGGCACTCCGGTAACAGCCAAACCCAAGTCGGCATTAAGGTTGCGGCGTACTGTTTCCGCCATGACGTTGGCTGTTTGCTGGCTCACTACGCCGTGCTGTTTTAGGTCAGCGGTGGGAACGCCACTGGCGCTGAGGGCCTTCCCGTCAAAGGCGACAATGCCGCCTTTGAGGTAGCTGCTGCTGTTGGAGACGTTGGTGATTGCGTTGGTCAGCGAGCCACCGGTGCACATCTCCATGACTGCCAGAGTTAAACCCTTTTCTGTGAGGGATTTGCCGGCCGATTGCTCCGGAGTTTCGTCATCGTAACCCCAGACATATTCCCCCAAACGCTCATGGATGGCCTGCTCAACGGGCGCGATCATGGCTTGGGCAGACTGGCTATCCTTGGCCCGGGCAATCACCCTGAGATGGATGCCGTCGGCCTTGGAATATATGCCCAAATAAGGGTTTTCGATGCCAAAGAATTCAGAGATGACCTCATCAACGGCGCCTTCAGACATACCCATGGTCTTGATGTTGCGAGTGATGGTGACTTCGTCTTCGATTAGTTTGGCCAGCTCGGGTTCGACCTGTTCTTCCCACATTGAATGGTTCTCACCAGGAGGGCCGGGCATACAGATAATGATCTTGCCGTCCCGTTCTGCCCACCAACCCGGCGCGGTGCCGTTGTTGTTGACTACCCACTTGGCAGATGGAATCAGGTTGGCCTGTTTGAGGTTGTGCTGGGGCATGGGAGTGCCGCGGGCGGCGAAGTAGCGTTCCAGTTTGTCCACTACTTCTTGTTGAATAACGGAGGTCTCGTCAAAGGCCGCAGCAATCGCTTCCCTGGTCAGGTCATCCTGAGTCGGGCCAAGCCCTCCGGTGGTAAAGATGATGTCCGAGCGTTTCATGCCATTTTTAAAGGCTTCGGTCAGGCGAGGGAGGTCATCACCAATGATGGAGACCCATTGGAGTTCTATACCCAGGGCCGGCAATCGACTGGCGATCCAAGAAGAGTTGGTGTCGGTCAACTCTCCCATCAATAGTTCGGTGCCAATGCCCATGATCTCTGCTTTCAATAGTTCTCCGTGGGTTGGTCTCCGGGCTGGGCTCGACCTTGACGACCGAGCGAGTGGGCTCGCTTACTCCGCCAGTACGGGGTCGGTGGCGAGGGCAAGAATCAGGTCGATGCGGGAATTCAGTATTCCGTAGAGGTTGGGGTCTTCACTGAGGAGGCTGCCCTGTTCCACCATGACATACCGGTGCTCGCCATCAGGCGTGAGGTTTCCGATACGGAACTCAATGGTGTGCGCTCCGCCCTGCCGAACAATCACGGCTACGGTCATGTCTGGTTCTGTCAGCCCGTATTTGGCTGGGTCGTCGATGTTGTGCGCCAGAATCTGATCCAGCCGGGGACTGCTCATCATCAATAATGCGTCTGCCCATGCTTCGGCATCCAATAATTGGGGCGCATCGCCGTCTAGGAACCACCTTCCGGTGCCGTCTTCCATTGCGTACCGGGTCTGTTCATCACCGTGGAAGAACTGGACTATCAAGGCCTCTCGAGGGTCGATACTATAGAGGCGGCCATACGGGGGATCTATGGCCAGGCGGTTTACTACTTCTGCCCATTCAATGGGAACAGTGAACAGCGTATCGTCGCCGACCAAACGTGCGTATTGGTTCTGATTATCCGGAGTAGCTATGCCCAGGTGGAATGACACCTTGTTGCCGTACCGGTCGTGCACTGTGATGGCGGTTTCTGGCGGTTCAAGGCCAAATCCTGCGGGGTCATCAATGGTGTCCGAGAGAGGGCGCGTCACCCTAGGCCCACTGAGCAGCAGTGGTGTGCCGCCCCATCTTTGTTGGAACACGGGTATGTCCGCTTTGTCTTCAAGTCCAGCGGCGATGTACCAATCCAGGCTGGCAGGGCTCCGGTAATAGGTTATTGGATTGCCCTTGTGAACCAATTCCAAACCGATGATGTCACCCTCGTCTATTCGATACAACCAGGGGCTGGTTTGTTGGGGTTTAGTGGAATCGGTAAATCTTAGAATCAAGAAGGTTCCGCCGAAGATTACCAGAATAACCACTAGTAGGATTGAGAGTCTTAGATTCATTGGTTGGACCTGTTATGAGTGATATGAAACAATTGAGACTGGTTAGCCGATCCCGCAGAACTGGCCTACCATTACAAGATTTATAACTTGGGCTTACCGGCGCACCCACCAGACCAGAGCGGCCATCATGCCCATGAGTCCAGGTAGGAATAACCAAGAGGCCCAGTTGACGAATTTCAGCTCGTTTTTGTCCAGGTTGAATTCTCGGAAGGAAGTAACTTTGGGTCGTATGGACACCAGCGAGAAGTCACCAACCAAGAAGTTGGCCGAGTTCAAGAATAGGTCACTGCCACCGCCCTGATTATAGGAGCTGTTGGACAGGAAGTCTGAGTCTCCCAAGACCACAATGTCAGATATCTCCGACGGGTCTGGTTCAGATGTTGGCGGCTGGGTACCTATTTGCCCAACGGACCGCACCAAGACTGCCGGCACGAAGGGGCCGACTGGATCTGATTCAGCGCCTGCGTTGGTGATGGGGTCTGTCCGGTCAGGTTCAGAGATCAGGAAGCTGTTGGCAGACGTTGCTGCCAGTGGCAACCCGCTACGTAGGTCGTCTTGCAGCAAGGAGACGGCAGTTGCGCCCGGCATGGACACGGGCTGCAATCGCTCGCCTTTGGGCAGCGTGATATCCAATGGCGCGTCCGGGTTGAAGTTCTCTAAGCTCAGGGTCTGGGGCAGACCGGGAACTGAACTGCCTACGTCACGGATATAACCGGACGAGATTAGGATGCCCCAATCAGCAAAGAAGTTCTTAAATGATGCGGGTGAATCGGGCTCGGCCAAGAAGATCATTCTGCCGTGCTCCCGGCGGGGTGTACCGTCCGGTGCTATGCCTTCCAGGTATTGGTCCAAAGCCGCCTCGTGGGCGGGTGGCAGGCTGGAAGTTGGGCCGGCGATCACCACTAGAGCGGCGTCCAGCGGCACTTCCACTTTAGTTTCGCTGGGTCTCCAGAGCAACTTTTGGACCCGGTAGTTATCCTTTTCCAGACCAGTGCGTACGTTCAGGTAGCCATCGGAGGTTACGCCGTCAATATCGCGTTCACCGTGGCCAGCCAAGAAGTAGATTGGCTTTTTTTCGCTCCCGGTGGCCACCAGCGTGCTGGTCACCAGGTCTTGTTCTAATTGAGTATAGGTGGCGTCGGTGGGCCGCAGCACGTCAAATACCTCATTTTCCATGCCTTCCACTACCACAATTTCGGTTACGAAACTTATGGGCCTGGCGCCGAAGTACTTGCTTACAATCTCTGGTTTCAGGTCTGGGTCAACCACGCGGTAGGTGAACTTGCTACTACGTGAGTCGAACTCTTCCAGGGTGTTGAGCACCTTGTTTCGGCGTATGGCCAGTTCTGGGGATTCGGTATCATCTTCATCTTTGTAAAAGGCGGTGGCGCGCACGTTTTCAGACAGGTTGCTCAAAACATCTTTGGTGCGGTTACCCAGGCTGAATTGGTTGGTAGCGGTCACGTCCAAACGTTGGCTGTTTTCAAACGACAATACGTTGGTCACAATGATTATTCCGGTGAATGCGCTCACCAATATGATGGTGTTGACGCCGTAACGTCCCGTGCGACTCACGAAGGCGGTCAAGACGTTGCTGAATAGCACCGCTCCGACGCCCAGCAGTAACGCTGCTCCAATGATGATGTCTATGACACCGTATAGGCGCATGGAACTGACGAATGCGACCACGGCGATGCCGGTGACCAACCCCAATATTCCGGCAAGGACCAAGGGGCCACTGAAGGCTACGACCAAGTCCAGAGCCGGTTCGAAGATCTTTATTAGCGGCTGGGAGAGTTCTTCATCAGAGGACTCAACCCTGGCTCTGGCGGTACCGGATCGGGTGGTATCACCTGCCGGGGTCGGACGCTCCGACCGTCGGCGTCGACGCCAGTCTCTGGGCTGTTGGTTCGCTTGGTTCCCCTGGTTCTGATTTGCCTCTTCTTGTCCCTCGTCTCGGCTAGATGGCGTGGTCATTTAGCGCCACCTGCGGGATTCTAGAGTGCGTATCGACAAAAACAGGAAGAATGCGATAACGCTCAGGAAGTAGACGATGTTTGTGGTGTCTATGACACCCCGCGCAAAGTCGTCGTAGTGGCTGCGTAGCCCCATTTCTCCGATGATCTCCCCGGCTAGGCCGCTAACTGAGCCAAAGGCGCGGTCGGCAAAGAACAGGGCTAGCAGTATCCCCATGGCTACCACGGCGGACACTATTTGGTTGTTGGTCATGGTGGAGGTCAGCAGCCCAATTGCCAGAGCTGCTGAGCCGTAGAGAATCAGTCCGAAATAACCGGCGTAGACGGGGCCGGGATCGGGGCTTGCATAGACGAACAATAAGATGGCGTAGAAGAATGATAACGCCACCAGCACTAGGAAGAAAACCAAGCTGGCTACGTATTTGCCAATGATGATCTCCCAGTCTCGCACCGGTGAGGTCAATAGAAGCTCAATGGTGCCAAGTTTGCTCTCTTCTGCCAACAGCCGCATGGTGAGGGCTGGAGCTAGCAGTACAAACACGATGATTGCGCCGTCAAAGAATGGGGTTAATGTTGCTTCCGGAAAGGGATCACCTAAGTCCTGAGTAAAAAAGAACCCGGTTAATGCCAGAAATATCAGGCCGACGATATAAGCGGTTGGGCTGCTGAAATAAATCTGAATCTCTTTCCAGGCTACCGCCTGGGCTGTTCGCATCCCTACAACTCCTCATGGGTGGTAAGACGAAGGAAAATCTCTTCCAAGCTCATTCCCACCATCTGCAGTCCGCGCAGGCTCCAACCGTTGCTAATAACTGCTTGGGAAATGGCGTCCCTCAGGTCTTGGCCGGACTCGGCTTGGATGGTGTACGTGTGGCGGTCGTCTCTATTTGCGTGGACCACATCGGTGACGCCCCGGATGGCTTTTAAGACTGGGATCACTTCTGCGACCGGCCCGCCAATTTCCACCTCTAGACGTTCGACACCTTGGAGCCCTTCCGCCAGGTTTTTGGGCGTATCTTCGGCCACGATACGGCCTTCATTTATTATCAAAACTCGGTCACAAATCATACTAACTTCAGGGAGGATATGGCTGCTTAAGACCACGGTCTGGTCTTTGCCAAGCTCCTGAATCAATCGCCTGGTCTCCACCACTTGAATCGGGTCAATGCCGATTGTGGGCTCGTCAAGGACCAACACCTGGGGCTCGTGGAGAATTGCCTGGGCGATACCGACACGCTGTCTAAACCCCTTGGATAGCTTTCCTATCTGGGTCTTTTGATAGTCTCCCAGTCGGCACACGTCTGTTACATCGCCCAAGCGGGATTTAATCGCCTTTGGGGACATGCCTCTAAGGGTGCCCATATACTTGAGGTAACTATTTACTGACATATCCGTGTACAGCGGGACAGTCTCCGGGAGGTAGCCCACACGGCGGCGGGATTCCAGAGATTGTTCCACCACATCGAAGCCATCTAGGGTTACTGTCCCTCTTGTGGGAGGTACGAAACCAGTAATAATGCGCATGGTGGTGGTCTTACCGGCGCCGTTGGGGCCTAAAAACCCTAGAATTTCACCTTTGCGCACGCCAAAATTGACGTCCTGAATGGCAGGGTAAGGTCCGTAGTAGTGAGTTAGGCCCTCGGCCTGAATCATATCGGGCTGCAAACTATTTCACCAAACTAAATCACCGGATAATTTCACGGGACTGTCTCCTGGGCTGTTTTACCGGACAGTTTTGCTGGTGGCTTCAGTCACGAATCGCTTAAAAGGCTCGCCTGAGTGAGCCTAGTCAGTCTGATTGTGCTTGACCACAAGTGATGATATTCTATACAACTGAATTTGCCAAGGAGCGTGAATTCGTTTTTTGGGCTATCTACAGAGTAATTACGCGAGGATTGGATGCACCTGGTTATCGACGGCTACGGCGGAAATATCGACAAGATGTGGGACGAAGAGCTCGTTCGAAATTTCTTGTACAGTTATCCTGACGCCTTGGATATGACGCGTATCACTGAGCCTAAAGTGCTGAAATACGAGGCCCCCAAGAGTGAAGATTCCGGAGTTTCCGGGTTCGTTATAATCGCTGAGAGCCATATCAGTATCCATACCTTTCCCCGCAAGGATTACATCAATATAGACATTTTCTCCTGTCAGCCGTTCAACCACGAACGCGCTTTGGAAGATGTACGAGAGATGTTTGGCCTGACCGAGGTCAAGACCTGGCTCTTGGACCGCGGCCTGGAATGGTTGGACGAGCGCCACGGTATGGCCGAGGCGAAAGACCAGCGCGCGGTGCTGGAAGCCGGCGGATCAGGTCAGCATCTTGCCTAAAGACGGCCCAGACGCCTCTTACCCTTTGATTCCCCACAACTTCCTCGCCCTTCCCCATGATCAATCCGCCCTTGAATCGTCCCGGGTGGCCATCATTCCGGTGCCCTATGACAGCACCACCTCTTTTAGGAGCGGATCCAGAGACGGCCCTGAGGCTATGATTACTGCATCCTATGGTTTAGAAGATTACGACTTTGAGCTTGAACTGGATGTCTCAGAGATTGGTATTCACACCACTGGTGCCATAGAGCCACACATGGCCGGTCCCGGCCCCATGACGGAAAGAATCAAGAGTGTGGTGGGCGATTACCTGACCATGGGAAAGACCATTGGCCTGTTGGGTGGCGAACACTCCATCACTATTGGTTCGGTGCAGGCCCATGTAGAGACCTACCCAGACCTTTCTGTCCTTTATTTGGATGCCCACGCCGATCTACGTAACGAGTACATGGGCACGCCCTATGGTCACGCCTCTGCCGCCCGCAGGGCCTATGAGTGTTGTCCGATAGCTCTGGCCGGCATACGCAGCATGTGCCAGGAAGAGCATGACTTCATCCGGGAAAACAATATTCCGGTGTGGTACTGGGATCCCAATTCTCTTAACAGTTCATGGGAGAGCATTCTGGATATCTTGAGCGGCTCGGTCTATGTGAGTGTGGACTTGGACGTTTTGGACCCGGCTTTGATGCCAGCTGTCGGCACGCCGGAACCAGGGGGCCTGGCCTGGCATCAACTGGTGTCGCTGTTGGGCAAAGTAGCGGAGTCCCGCAGAATCGTGGGCTTTGATGTCTGCGAATTAGCCCCGGCAGATGGCCCACCCGCGTGCTCCTACACCGCCGCCAAGCTGGTCTACAAACTGGTGGCCTACGCCTGTGGCAACAAAAACCAGCCTTCTTAAACCCTTACTTACTCTCAGCTAGCCCCCGCCTGTCCTTCGAGTTGGTCGTTTCATGTGCAATGCCCATTCCCTAGCGGTAAGTTATTGTGAGATGCTGATTTGATCGTGACTATCAGATTGCATACTACTGTTCTCCTCTTCAGGGCCGGGGATTAATGGGTTCATCGCTACGGCTGGGCAAGATCTTTGGTATCCCCGTTGAGGTCAACATCAGCTGGATCCTGGTGTTCTTGCTGCTCACCTACCTGCTGGCAGGTGAATTTGAAGATGCCCGGCTACGCTGGCCAACAGTCCAACGGTGGTCGGTGGCAATGGTCACCGTGGTCCTGTTCTTCTTGTCA
The DNA here is from genome assembly GCA_012959605.1 of Dehalococcoidia bacterium. GTDB lineage: Bacteria > Chloroflexota > Dehalococcoidia > Lucifugimonadales > UBA3495 > UBA9611. Next base: position 14,723 of record DUCU01000080.1, read on the forward strand.
GTCCTGGTCCATGAGTTGAGCCATAGCGTGATGGCCCTGAGCAAGGGAATACCGGTTCGCGGTATCACTCTGTTTATATTCGGCGGCGTTTCCCGCTTGGACAAAGAACCTGATCGTCCCCTTATCGAGTTCATGGTCGCCGTGGTTGGCCCGTTGATCAGCATTGTGTTGGCGGTGGTGTTGGGCGGGATTTGGTTTCTGTTGGGCCGGGACGATTCCCCCGTAGAGGTGGTCTTGGTGCTACTGACGTGGACCAATCTGGGTTTGGGAGTGTTCAACTTGGTGCCTGGTTACCCTCTGGATGGCGGTCGTCTGCTGCGAGCGGGTATCTGGGGGCTGACGGGTAACCATCGCAAGGGCACGCGGATCGCCTCCGGAATGGGCTTGCTGGTTGGCGGGGCTATGCTGCTGGGCGGAATCAGCCTGGCGGTGTTTCTGGAACCGGTCGACGGTGTATGGTTGGCGATTGTTGGCGCCTTCTTGTTTTCTATGGCAAAGAGTAGTTTCCCCAGGTAGGATTTGCCAACCAACTGGATAGCCAGATTTTCTCATGCTGGGCAGGCGGGCTGAGGTTGTTGGACTCAACCTGAGCAAGCCTAGCTATGCTAAAATGACTCTACGAGCGAAATGCGGCCATGTTGGCTGATTTAATATACGAATTTAGATACGGATAATAATGACGGTTGAAGGCACAGTTTACCTAGACCATGCTGGCACCACGGCCCTGGACCCCAAGGTTCTTGAGGCCATGGTTCCCTATTTCACTCAATATTTTGGCAATCCCTCCAGTGTCCACTCGGTGGGCCAAGAAGCCCGTTATGCCCTGGACGAGTCCCGAGAACGCGTGGCCCAGGTCCTCCATTGCCGAGCCAGGGAAGTGGTTTTCACCGGCGGAGGAACTGAGTCTGACAACGCCGCGATTCATGGCGTAGCCACTGCGCTCCGGGAGACCGGTAATCACATCATCACTTCCAGCGTGGAACACCATGCAGTGCTGCACGCCTGCCAGTATCTGGAATCTCAGGGTTTTGAAATCACCTATGTCCCCGTTGATGCTGACGGTATGGTGCAACCAGAATCGGTGTATAACGCCATCAATGAACGCACAACCCTGGTTTCCATAATGTATGGGAATAATGAAATTGGGACCATCAACCCCATTTCGGAGATAGCCAAATCCGTTAAGAAACGGGCGGCAGAGTTATCCCGGACCATTGTGTTCCACACAGACGCCGTACAGGCCGCTGGTTATCTGTCATTGGATGTGGCCGAGTTGGGGGTAGACCTGCTTAGCCTATCTGGGCATAAGTTTCACGGCCCCAAGGGCACGGGCGTTCTATACATAAAACGAGGCATACCTTATCTGCCACTCATCCATGGTGGGGGGCAGGAACGGGAACGTCGCTCCGGCACAGAAAATATACCTGGCATAATTGGCTTTTCCCTGGCCCTGGAAGCAGCCAACGCCGTTAGAGAAAAGACCGGCGCCCATTGCGCCGGTCTGAGAGACTTGATTGTTGAATCAGTTCTGGAACGGATACCGGGAAGCAAATTGAACGGTCATCCAACCCAGAGGTTACCCAACAATGCCAATTTCTCCTTCACAGGGATTGAAGGGGAGCCCATATTGTTGGGCCTGGATATGGCAGGGATCGCTGCATCAAGTGGCAGCGCCTGCAGCTCGGGTTCACTGGAGCCGTCCCATGTGTTGCTGGCATTGGGACAATCAGCAGAGACCGCTCGTGGTAGTCTGCGGCTGACCCTGGGCCGCGATAATACCGAAGAAGAAGTGGAATATCTTATGGGAGTATTGGTGGAGCTGGTTCAACGCTTGCGCCAATTACCCAGTCTCACCACTGCCGGCCCATAGATCGATTTCGCCGATAGTTACGTACTCAAAGCAAACAAAACCATTTTGGCGCCCGGGGTAATTTCCTCGACTGCCTGGAGATTCGGCTTGATTTCAAAGCGCTCGCTTTTCCTACTTTCCTTATTCTTAATGCCCTTGTTGATTGCGGCCTGCAGTGACGCATCTTCATCTTTGGGCCAGTACCATGAAGGCCGGATTCTCCTGTTGAACGTGTTGGAGATGAACACGACCGACGAACTCCGATACTCGACAGTTGATCCCACGGATACCGTTCGTAAGTGGCGGATTAAGCCCGCTCAAGAAGGCAATGAACTGCTGTTGATGCGGATCAAAGTGGAGAATCACGTTGCGGTGAACGTGGTATTCGTGGCCGATGCGCAGGCAGCGGTAATCGGCGATTTTTTCCAGAACAACTACCGCCCCATGAGCGTGACCGATACTGTGTTCTTGGACGCTAGAGGGCAAAGCGGTGCAACGGTGACCCTGGAGAGCGGCGAATGCATCGACCACGCCCGGACGATTGTGAACGTGGATTCCACCGTGCAATGGGCCAACGATGGCGACACTGAGTCGTCGATTCAGTTTGGCCCCGGAGTCGTCCCCGGGTTTGCCGTAGAGCCGGTATCACTGGCGCCTGGCGCGTCGATCTCACACCGATTTGACCAAGCAGGTACCTTCAACTACCAGTGCAGCGGTGCAGATGGCACCGCTCAACAAGCCAATATTTTAGTTGAACCAGCGAACTCGATCCGGGAAACAAAAGAGAGTAATATCCTCTTCCTAGAAGGCACGTTTGAACTGAAGATGGATACTGCCGTTGATGGTTGGATGGTATTTGAGGTTCCTATAGACACCAAAATTCGGGACCTCCGCTGGCGAGCGGGAGATAGCATAACGGTTCGGTTCTAGAACCCAGGCATCGTCCATTCGGTCTTCATTTGAGCTTGGCGACCATCGGTTTTTCGGCATATCGTTCCTAATTATCACGCTATAACTTGTTGCCCTACGCCATCCGGCTCCGCCATCCGACAGGTTAGAATCTAGGTCATATTCGACATTGGCAGAGCGTTTATGCGCCGATTCTTGGACATGCTGGTCTTTGGCGGAGAAAGGCGGACAATTGTGGCGGCTTCACCACCGGTATGGCG
>DUCU01000081.1 GCA_012959605.1 Dehalococcoidia bacterium
CGCCCTCAGCACTTACTGCTGAGGGCGTTTTGATGCCTATATTGTGTGCCGGGGACGAAGGGCGCCCCTTTTTGTTGGCCTAGTAGCGTCCGCCGCCGCCACCGCCGCCGCCCTGACGACTGAAGCAATCGCTGCAGTAGACGGGTCGGTCGCCGCGGGGTAGGAACGGTACTGTGGCTTGATTTCCGCATTCTGCGCAAATCACCGAGTGCATTTCGCGAGGACCACGGTCGCCACCGAAGCCACCGTCATTTGACCGGTTTGCACGCCTTGCCTCACGGCAGGAGGTGCATCGCTTGGGTTCGTTTGTGTAACCCTTTTCGGCATGGTACGACTGATCGTCAGCCGAAAATATGAACGATTGTCCACACTCCACGCATGTTAGATTTCTGTCCTGGTAACTCATATTTGACTTCCCTGTATGAAAAAAGTTGGCAAGAAACTGCTCACGGAGACGATAAGAAGCGGAATGCTTGAATGAGACCCGGAGGGGCATTTAGCCCATGGATACCCGTAGACCGATCTAGTATGCCTGTAGATATGTAGAAGAATGCTGCCACTGCCTTAGAGCATAACACATTTTAAGGACGTCCGCTCACCAATTTTGTCACCAATCGACCAAACGTACCTTCAATCCACTATTAAATCCGAATTTGGGTTACCTGGTGGACCTCAAAATCACTGATACGACCCCAACTAAGCCGAGCGACGCGCTGGCCGCCAGTAATGGATCAATCGATCCTTGAGGTTTCGCCTACACCCCGTTCGTGGTGATAGTGTCGAACCATTGTTTTGAGTATGCCAAGTTCATAACCACAAGAAAATAGCTCATGCGGAACCTTCGACTAACTCAGGGTGACATTAAATGAGATGGCCCTATGTTTTATGCCTGTTAGAAAAGCTGATAGCTGTCAGCTAACCGCTAATCGATAATGGCTAAAGCCCGGCATCCTCGCGTAGGGCGTCTGCTTTGTCGGTCTTTTCCCAAGTCAGGTTCAGGCCATCGCGACCAAAGTGGCCGTACGCAGCCGTTGGCTGATATATGGGGCGGCGGAGGTCCAAGTCACGGATGATCGCTGCGGGACGCAGGTCAAAGTGCTTGGCAACCAGCTCATGGATCTTTTCGCTGTCCACCTTGTTGGTGTCAAAGGTCTCAACCGCGACCGAAATCGGGGTGGCTACGCCGATGGCGTAGGAGACCAAAACCTCGGCGCGGTCGGCGAGGCCGGCCGCTACTAGGTTCTTGGCTACGTAGCGGGCGGCATAGGCAGCCGACCGGTCAACCTTGGTGGGATCCTTGCCAGAAAAAGCGCCTCCACCGTGACGGGCAATGCCGCCGTAGGTGTCGACCAGAATCTTCCGGCCGGTCAGTCCGCTGTCGCCAGCGGGTCCGCCGATGACGAACCGTCCGCTGGGGTTCACCAAAATCTTGGTGTTGTCGTCAATCAGGTCAGCGGGGACGATCTTATTGATGACGTGGTCAATCACGTCTTTCTCAATCTGCTCGTTAGTGGCGTCCGGGTCGTGTTGGGTGCTAATGACCACAGTGTCGACGCGGGCGGCGACGCCGAATTTGTACTCAACGGTGACCTGGGATTTGCCGTCTGGGCGAAGGTAAGGGACGATGCCTTCTTTTCGGACCAGGGCCAACTGTTCAACCAATCGCTGGGATAGACTGACCGTTAAAGGCAGAAGTTCAGGAGTCTCGTTGCAGGCGAATCCGACCATCATTCCCTGGTCGCCGGCGCCGGTCTGCAGCATGGCTTCTTCTGCGGCATCACCGCGTTGTTCCAAGGCCGTTGTAACGCCCTTGCTGATGTCCTGGGACTGTTCTTGGATGGCGACCATCACTCCGCAGCTTTTGGCGTCGATGCCGTACTCGGAGTCGGTGTAGCCAGCCCTGGCCAGGGTGTCGCGAACGATGGTGGGAACGTCCACATACGAAGATGTGGTGATCTCACCCATGACGATGACCAGCCCGTTGGTGATGGCGGTCTCGCAGGCGACGCGGCCCATAGGGTCGTCTTTCAGGACGGCGTCTAGAACTCCGTCTGAGATTTGGTCACATAGTTTGTCCGGGTGACCTTCAGTTACCGACTCGGAAGTCAGCAGGTAGCTTGGGGACTCATGAAAGAGCATTGGCATATTTATTTCTCCTGTTGTCGACAGCGGGTTTACTCAAACCCGCCTGCCGAGTAGTGATTATTGGGTTTTGGCTTAAGTGCCTTCTTGCCAGCTGTCCTGGTACTTCTGCTGGGCGGCTGACAGAACGTCGATGGCGATACCCATGGATTTAAGCTTAAGTCGGCCGATCTCCGCGTCCATGGCCGGGGGCACTACGTGGACTCCAATGGCCAGTTTGCCCTTGTTGTTGTAGAGGTACTCAGCGGATAATGCCTGGTTGGCAAAGCTCATGTCCATTACTGCGGAGGGATGACCCTCTGCGGCAGACAGGTTGACCAATCTTCCATCGGCCAAGAGATAGATTAAGCGACCGTCTTTCATTGTGTACTCTTCAACGAAGGGACGTAGCTCGCGATTGGAAGTTGACATTTCCTTCAGGGAGTCAATGTCAATCTCGTCGTTGAAGTGACCGCTGTTGGATAGGATTGCGCCGCTAGGCATAACTTCGATGTGCTCGCGACCCACTGCGTGCAAACCACCGGTGACTGTGATGAACACTTCGCCGATCTTGGCGGCTTCGATCATGGGCATTACGCCGAACCCGTCCATGACGGCCTCAAGCGCGCGGACCGGGTTGGTCTCGCAAACGATGACGTTGGCGCCCATACCCTTGGCCCGTGAGGCGACACCACGGCCGCACCATCCGTAGCCGGAAACGACAACGCGTCGTCCGGCCCAGAGGATGTTTGTGGCCCTGGTGATTCCGTCCAGAGTGCTCTGGCCGGTACCGTATCGGTTATCGAAGAAGTGTTTGGTCTCGGCGTCGTTGACGGCGATGACCGGGTACTTCAATTGGCCTTCAGCTGACATGGCAGTTAGGCGAATTACACCAGTGGTGGTCTCTTCAGTGCCACCGACAATGTCTGACAGCAGGTCTGCATGCTTGGTGTGCAGCAGGGTTAGCAGGTCTGCGCCGTCGTCCATGGTCATCTGGGGTTTCACAGCCAGAGCGGCTTCAAGGTGCTCATAGTAAGTCTGGTCGTTCTCGCCCTTGATGGCGTAGGTCGGGATTCCGTACTCTTGAACCAACGCTGCAGCAACGTCATCCTGGGTGCTCAGTGGGTTGCTGGCGCAGAGGACAACGTCGGCTCCGCTATCCCGCAGGGCAATGGCCAGGTTGGCGGTCTCGCTGGTCACGTGTAGGCAGGCAGACAAGCGTACGCCAGCCAGCGGCTTCTCTTTGATGAAGCGCTCCTGGATGATCTTCATTACGGGCATTTCGCGTCCGGCCCATTCAATCTTGTTGACTCCTTGTTTAGCCAGGGACAGGTCTTTAACGTCCCCTTTGGTCTGTCGTGATGCCAAGTTGTTCTCCTCGTGCTAGGTCTCGCTGATTGTTGTTTTGCGGACCCGCATTTTATTGACTACGTGTAAATTTTACGTGGTCTTAGTGTCGCTATATACGTACTGGGTTAGGCGTCGTCGCCGTAGGATGTTGGGTTGCCCATGGCAATCCATGATGGGGTGCCGTCTTCTATGTTAATCAGGTTCTCAGTTTCGTAACCCATGGCCACGGCCATCTCGCAGGCCAACCCGCTTCGGACGCCGGCGGCGCAGATGAATAGAAGTTTCTTGTCGGTTGGAATCTCGCTGATACGATCGGTCAGATCGTCCACCGGGATATGGATCGCTCCGGTCACGTGTCCGGTGACCCATTCGTCGTCTCGTCGAACGTCAATCACCACGGTGCCGTCTGGGTCCGCAGCGACGATTGATTGGCCTTCAGCTGAATCAACTCTGAAATATGGTTCGCCTGGGTCTTGTCTAGGCATTTTTGCCCTCCTGGACCTTGCCGGTCCCTAGATTAAATATCTACCCGCTACCGGGGCAAGTTTTTGTTTCAGGTTTTCCGAAATTTGGTCTTTCTGAGTGATGATGGCGTCCCGCAGTGCTGATTCACAAGGGCAGGTACGTTTGCCGCCTAGGGCGGGTATAACCTGCTTCAACAGCGCCTTGGATGTCGCCACGTTTTTCATGAGATTGGCAATGACCATGTCCACGGTCACTGACTCTGCGGACTGGTGCCAGCAATCATAGTCTGTAATCCAGGCCATGGTTGCGTAACAAATCTCCGCCTCCCGGGCGAGCTTGGCCTCTGGAAGCGCGGTCATGCCTATTATGTCTGCTCCCCAAGAACGGTACATGAAAGATTCTGCCCTAGTGGAGAAGGCCGGGCCTTCCATGACCACCATGGTGCCGCCGGGGTGCACGTTGATGTCTAATGCCTGGGCCGAATGGTGGACTGCGTGACTCGTGTCCGCGCAGAAAGGGTCGGCCATTGCCACGTGGACCACAACATCGGTCTCAAAGAAAGTACTTTCTCTTAGCCTGGTGCGGTCGATGAGTTGGTTGGGAATCACCAAGTCCAGCGGCGCAAATTCTTCTTTCAAGCTACCCACAGCGCTTACGGATATGATCCGCTCCACTCCCAGTGTCTTCAGGGCATAGATGTTGGCCCTGGCTGGGATGTGGGTTGGGTTGAATTTGTGTCCCTTACCGTGTCGGGGCAGGAAGGCCACTTTCACCCCTTCCAGCTCACCGACCATTATCGAGTCACTGGGCTTGCCGAAGGGTGTATCCACATCTACGGATTCAACGCCGGTCATGCCGTCCATCTCGTACAGACCGCTGCCGCCGATCACCGCTATTGTTGCTGTTTTTGTGGTACTCATGTTACTGGTCTACTTGGCCGAGTTGACGGCCCAATTTAGGCTTTCGTTAAATGGAGGGCGGGCAATCCCAGCCTCGGTGATGATTGCGCTCACGTATTTTGCGGGTGTCACGTCGAAACCAGGGTTGTAAGCTTCCACGCCTTCTGGTGCGATCTGCACACCGCGAAACTCGGTAACCTCGTCTGAGGAGCGTTCCTCAATCTCTATCTGGTCGCCGTTGCTCAAACTCATGTCTACTGTGCTGATTGGCGCTGCAACGTAGAACGGTATGCCATTTTCTTTGGCTAACACTGCCAGTGTGTAAGTCCCAATCTTGTTAGCGGTATCGCCGTTGGCTGCGATTCGGTCGGCTCCGGTAATCACACAGCCAATCTCACCTCGGCGCATCAACATTCCTGCGGCGGAGTCCACCACCAAAGTCGACGGGATGCCAAGCTTTTGAAACTCCCAGGCGGTAAGCCTGGCACCCTGTAAGAAGGGTCGGGTTTCAGTATTGAATACGCTGAAATGTTTGCCGTTTTCCCAGTTGGCTCTGATGACTCCCACCGCAGTGCCAAAAGCGGCTGTGGCAAGTGCGCCGGCGTTGCAGTGCGTCAGAACGGATCCGCCTTCGGGTATTAGGTCCTTGCCGTGATCGCCCATCTGGCGGTTGATGACTTCGTCTTCTTTTTCCATGGCGATGGCTTCAGTCAGCAACCGTTGTTTGATACTGTTTGTGTCGGATTCTGAGTTCGCGATGCCAACCATGCGGTCAACAGCCCACATCAAGTTTACGGCGGTTGGGCGGGCTGCTTTGATGGTGACGCCTGCTTCTTCCAGCCGTTGCATGAAAGCTGTCTTGTCAGTGATGTCCAAGTCCCTGGCGGCCATAGCCACGGCGTAGGCAGCGGTAACGCCAATGGCTGGTGCGCCGCGTACTTGCATGGTCTTGATGGCGTTGACGGCTTCCAGGTACCCGTGTGCCTCCACAATGACTTCTTCGGAGGGTAGGCGGGTTTGGTCGAGCAGTCTGAGTGTGCCATTGGCCCACTCAATGGGTCGGATCTCGTTCACCGAATATGCTCCCAGTGGTTTACCAACAAAGTTGGGGTTTGTGCTTAAAATTCAGAGATGCCCCTCAGGTTTAACGGTTATGTTAAATTGCTTAGGGCGGGTGGCATAAAAAAAGCTTCTCAAGAGATAGAGAAGCTCACAGATTCACTGAGCCCCCTCATCTTTCGCCTGACGTTTTGAGCGCCAGACGCCGGAATTAGCACCGTATCTACGTCCTTGATAAAAGGACCCAGACCGGTTGCTAGGCTTCATCGGGCCGTCCCCTCTGCCGTTCTGGATAAGGGTTTCTGAGTTGCAGTTGATTTTTAAGCGCGTTTTCGGGTCGATTAAATGTTACTAAGGGGCCGTCACGCTGTCAAGAAGAGCGGTTCGGTAGCGAAAATTGCTACCCAGGCGTGAACCACGCTCAAATATAGTTGACATGGGCTTCGGAACGGCAACATAATACCCCAAATCTTACAGGAATACGACTATTTATGTTACGGAATCAATGACCATGTTTGATATTTGTTATAGATGAATACACCCAACCTGCAGTTACCAGGAAACGAGCTTGGCCTGTTCACCGATCTCTATGAATTGACCATGTCCCAGGCGTTTTTGCGCCAAGGGATGACGGCCACAGCCACTTTCAGCCTGTTTACGCGCACCTACCCGCCTAACCGTGGCTATTTTGTTTCTGCGGGACTTGAAGACGTACTAAATTTTCTTAGCAACCTGAGTTTCAGCGCAGAAGCCATAGACTACTTGCGGGTCACCGGCATCTTCTCTGACGATTTTCTAGAATACCTTAGCGGTGTTAGGTTCACCGGCAGTGTTAGGGCGATTCCCGAAGGCCGGCTATTTTTCACCGATGAACCGGCTGTGGAAATTACCGCTCCATTAATCGAAGCCCAACTTGTAGAGACTTTTATCATCAACCAAGTCAATCTTCAGACTATTTTGGCCACCAAGGCCGCCCGCTGTGTCTGGGCAGCACAGGGGCGAGGCATCGCAGATTTTGCGTCGCGTCGTACCCAGGGCACCGACGCTGCATTGAAAATGGCCCGCGCCAGCTACATCGCCGGGTTCAGTTCCACCAGCAACGTGCTGGCAGCCAGCCTCTACGGCATGCCCCCCGTGGGCACGATGGCCCATTCCTTCATCTCCAGCTTTGCATCAGAACTGGACGCGTTCAGAGCCTACGCTGAGTCATTCCCAGACCGGACCGTTTTGTTGGTTGATACCTATGACACCATCGCCGGAACCTGGAACGCGGTACAAGTTGCCAAGGAGATGGAATCTGACGGCCACAAGTTGGTTGCAGTGCGCCTGGACTCGGGGAACTTCGACGAATTGAGTCGCAAGGTGCGCACGATACTGGATGATTCGGGCCTCGATTACGTTAAGATTTTGGCCAGCGGTGGATTGGACGAATACGAACTTGAGACCCTGGTCAAAGACGGCGCTCCCATTGACCTATTCGGCGTCGGAACCAAAGCCGGGGTATCCGCCGACGCCCCATGGTCAGACATGGCATACAAGTTGGTCAGCTTTGATGGCCGGCCGGTGATGAAACTTAGCCCAGACAAAGTATCCCTTCCCGGCGGCAAGCAGGTGTACCGAACCAAAGACATGAACGAGATGTTTGTTAGAGACATAATCGCCCTAGAAGACGAGGCGCTGCCCGGTGGGTTGCCGCTTTTAGAACAGGTCATGAAAGACGGCCAAAGAACTCAACCCTCAGCCGTACTGGAAGAGATCAGAGTCAGATTTCAGGAGGACTTTGCAGCCCTGGATGACCGGTTCAAGGTTCTGAAGAATCCGCCACGATTTCCGGTGGGTCTCAGTGGCAAACTGGAGCAGTTGGCCTCTCAGGTCCGTGAAGAGGCCTTAGGCATTAACGTTTCCGATAGCGACTAGAATCTCAATAGAAAATAAGGTCAAATAAATAATCAATGAAAACAGCCGTATGTATGAAATTCGTGCCTGTAATCTCACAAATAAAATTCGACTACGAAAACAAGACAATAATCCGCGACGGTGTGCCTTCTGAGGTCAACCCGTTTGACCTGCTAGGACTAGTCCGTGCAATTGAACTAAAGAACGCACCCGAAGATGAAGTTGTGGTCATCTCCATGGGGCCGCCAAAGGCAAGTGAAGGCTTGACCACCTGTGTGGCCTTGGGTGCCGACCGGGCGGTACTACTATCTGACCGAGCCCTGGCTGGCTCCGATACCCTGGCCACTTCAAGGGCTCTTTCCCTCGCGCTGCAGCGTGAGCAACCCGACCTAATCATCTGTGGCCGTAATAGTTCCGACGGCGAAACGGGGCAGGTTGGCCCGGAGATTGCCCAGATTATGGGCTGGCCCCACATTAGCCACGTCCGAAAGCTGGATTTGGGCGCAGATGGGAAATCGGTTGTTGTTGAGAGGATGACCGATGAGGGGTTTCAAACCCTGGAATGTGATTTGCCAGTCCTTGTTTGCGTGACTGATGGTGTGGCCCCGGAACTATTTCCTAATAGAGAACAGATGGAACGAGCGGAAGGTATAGAGGCGGAAGTTCTGACCTGCTCGGACCTGTCCGACGACCTGAGTTTGTTTGGCGCTGATGGTTCGCCGACCTGGGTGGATGAGATTCGGTTGGTGGAACCAAACCGGCTTGGGGTCTTGCTGCAGGAAACCGCCCCGGAAGACGTCGCTAAGCAAGTTGCTGAGTCTCTCCGCAAACGTTTGGCTGAGCTGGCCGCAGAATCCGAAACTAATTCAGGACCCAGCACTGGCCCGTTGCCCCGGTATCCGGGTGTCACCGATAAAAGCATCTGGGTGGTGGCGGAAAACACCAGCAAGGGTCTGGCACCTGTCACATTTGAATTGTTGGGTAAAGCACGAGAACTGACCGTCTTCACCAAGAGCGAGGTTGTGGCGGTGCTGATTTCCCCACCGCAAGAATCAACGATATCGGAGTTGGTCTCATGCGGAGCTGACCGGGTACTGGTGTTGGATAATTCCCAATTGGGGCCGGTTTACGGTCTCGCTGTAAGTGCCACTTTAATTGCTGCCGTTGCCAAAGAGACGCCCTACGCCGTGCTATTTGCCTCCACTGCTGATGGCGGAGATCTGGCGTCACGGTTGGCCGCCAAACTGGACCTAGGCTTGACCGGTGATGCCATAAACCTGGAGATAGACTCTGAGGGACGGTTGGTACAACTCAAACCCGCGCTGGGCGGAAACGTGGTTGCGCCAATATTGTCTAAAACGTTGCCCAACCTGGTTACGCTGCGCCCAGGCATGATGACCCCGGCAGCACCCGAACCAGACGCAACACCAATCGTCGAAGAAATCCCGGTCGCTTCATTTGGCGGGTCGGATATACGATTAATAAGTGAAGAGTTCCAAGAAGATCAGGAAGGCATATTGCTGTCCAACGCATCAGTGGTGCTGGGTGTTGGAATGGGCGTGGGTTCTGCTGAGAACGTGGCCAAAATTCAAGAGATGGCCCGGTCCATCGGAGCCAGCATCGCCACCACCAGGGATGTAGTCTACGAGGGTTGGTTGGCACAGCAGCTTCAGGTGGGCATCAGCGGCCGCACCATCGCGCCTACGGTCTACATATCAGTGGGTATAAAAGGAGCGTTCAACCACACCGTGGGCCTACAGCGCACCGGCGTGATTATCGCCATCAACCAGAACCGGCGTGCGATTATGTTCAGGTCGTCTGACTTTGGCATCGTTGGAACATGGGAAGAGTTTTTGCCGCCGCTGATGGAACAACTTAACCCGATACTGCTGGAGTTGGCTTCCCGTTAATCCACGAAGCAGGAAAAGCCCTAGGTGTGACGCCTTGGATTCACTTGACACAGATTCCGCGGCACAGGAAAATGGCATGGCGTGAATCTGAGGGGTCTTTGCCGGTTTGCCAGGCCCAGTTTTACGCATAATTGGAGAGTCATAAAATGGATTTTGGTTACACATCTGATCAACAAGACCTTCGTCAACAGATACAGGCCTTCATGGACGAAAACGTCACTCAAGGCCTGCTTGACGAGATGGAAGGCGGAGAAGAAGGGGGCCGTGGCCCTCAGTACCGCGAACTTGTAAAAAAGGTTGCGGATAAAGGTTGGATTGGCATCAGCTGGCCAAAAGAATACGGCGGCCAGAGTGGCAGTCGAATTGACCAATACATTGTAGAAGAAGAATTCATGCGCCGGGGCATCGCCGTGGGCGGCGCAGGCAGCGGAGCGCCGGCCATACTGGCTGCCGGTACCGAAGAGCAAAAAGAGTTCTTCATCCCCGGAATGATTCGCGGCGAGATTATATTCGCCCTCGGTTTCACCGAGCCCCAAGCCGGTGCCGACCTAGCCGGATTGCAATGCCGGGCCGTCCGTGACGGAGATGACTTTGTCATCAACGGCCAGAAGATGTACACCTCGGCCGCCCATTACGCGTCCCACATTTACATGATGTGTCGTACTGATCCGGACGCGCCCAGACATCGTGGAATTTCAATCTTCCTGGTACCCATGGACACCCCGGGTATCACCGTTCGCCCGCTTTGGACAATCCAGAGTGATCCCCCTGCCCCTCCCGGCACCACCTATGGCATGGTGCGCACGAACGAGACATTCTTCGAGAACGTTCGAATCCCAGCGTCATCCATGCTGGGTGAAGAGAATGGCGGTTGGTACGTGGGCGCCATGGGCCTGAACCTGGACCGAGTCGGAGCCAGCCGGTATTTGATCTCGGTACGCCGCGATGAAGATATCGTCAACTGGGTCAAAGAAAATGACTTCAATGGGTATTCCCCGGCCGACAACCCGGCAGTGCGCGACAAGCTTGCCGAGATGTGGACGGAAGCCCAGGTCTGCCGACTGATGACCATGCGTAGCATGTCGCTGGTCAACCGGGATGGCAATTTCACCTACGAGGGCTCGGCCGAAAAGGTCTGGGCTCCCGAGCATGGCGTGAAGACCACCGAGGCAATCTCCCAGATGCTGGGACCGTACGCTCAGCTGCTGAGCAATTCTGAAGAGAACATTGAAGATGGTCTCTTTGCCCACAACCTGATGGGTTCTTTCCAGTCGGGTATCAATCATGGCAGTGTGCAGATTATGCGCGACCAAATGGCCCGCCGTGGTCTAGGCATGCCCCGAGGCTAACCGGCGCAGGCCGCATAGCGGCGTTTCGTACGCTGCGCGCGGAACCGAAAAAGACTTATATGGTTATGTCAAATTGGCATGACCCAAAATAACAAGGAAAACCATGGATATATTACCCACAGAAGAAGAGCAAATGCTCAAGAACGTGGCCCGGGAGTTCCTGGAAGCAGAAGTCTCAACGGCCCTCGTTCGTGAGATGGAACTTGATGGCCTTGGCTACCCACCCGCCCTCTGGAAGCAGATGGCAGACCTGGGATGGCTGGGCATGTCTCTACCAGAGCAATACGGCGGTCAGGGATTGCCGCTGGTCTACCTAGGCCTGATTATTGAAGAGATAGGCCGTGTGATGGCGCCCGTGCCTTTACACAGCACTATGGTGGCGGCCCTCACCATCGACAGTGATGGCACTGATCAGCAGAAGCAGGACATCCTCCCTGCAGTTGCCGACGGCAAAATGGTTCTAACCTGGGCCGTCCATGAACGCGATGCCCGGTTGATACCCGAGGCCATGAACCTGGAAGCCAAGGCTGACGGCGATGGCTGGATTTTGAACGGCACCAAGATGTTCGTCGATAACTTTGTCGTGGCTCAGCGTTGTTTGGTTGCCTGCCGCACGTCACCGGCGTCAGACGCCAACCAGGGAATATCCCTGTTCTTGGTTGACCCCAACGGCACCGGTGTTAACCAGACTGCGTTGGTTACCCTGGCCAAAGACAAGCAGAGCCGGGTGGACTTCAAGGACCACCGTATTGAGAGTGCAGCCTTGGTGGGAGAAATTGACCAGGGATGGCCCATTATTGAGGCCATGCTCGACCGGGGCACCGCGTTGCTCTGTTGCCAGATGGTCGGAGCAGCCCGTAAAGACTCTGAGATGGCCATTGAGTACGCCAAGAACCGGGTGGCCTTTGGGCGACCCATCGGCTCGTTCCAGTCAGTCCAGCACATGCTGGCCGACATGCTGTTGCACGTCGACGGCGGCGAGATGCTGACCTTTGAGGCGCTGTGGAAGATGGACCAGGGTCTCCCGGCCTCTGTTGAGGTCTCCCAGGCCAAGGCGTTCTGTAACGAGAAGTGCGAGTCTGTTGTTCGCACCAGCCAAGTTATCCACGGTGGTATCGGCTTCATGATGGAGTTTGATCTACACCTGTGGTTCCGACGAGTTACGGCTTGGACCATGCGCATGGGTACGACCTACGACCATCGGGCCAAAATAGCATCAGCCCTCTTGGACGTACCCGGTAAGGTCAGACTGGGCATGCCTCTGCCGGCCGCTGGTTAACGGGTCGGGTTTCACCCAACAGAAATTTAGTGTAAGTACACGAGCGGCCAAGACTAGTGGCCGCATCGATTACGGAGAGTAACCAATGGCCAAAGATGTGGTATGCGGCAAAGAGATTGATGAAGACCAAGCGCGAGCGCAGTCTTCACAGACCTCTTTTGGGGCTTCAGAAGTTGACCCCACCCAGGGAACACGTATTTTTCACGACGGCCAGTGGCTGTATTTCTGCGGACTAGACTGCCGAGGCAAGTTCCTCGCCAGCCCGGAGACCTACTTAGCCTAATCGCTTCGGCCAAGCGTTAAAAAGATTCGCTAAATAAAAAAGGCCCCTTTCCACCGAAGGGGGCCTTTTTTGTCGTTATGTTGAGGGCTAATCGTCATAGGGTCGGAGTGTGATCTCGTGAAGGGCGGGGATGACCTCTTTGCCCAAGAGCTCTATGGAACGCATCGTGTCTTCGTGCTTCATGGCACCCTCGTTGCCATAGATGTGGACGTAGCCAGGGCTCAAGCGTTCGATGATTTCCTTGAACTTCCTGGTAACGGTCTCCGGGCTGCCCACGATGATGTTGTTGACGGCCTGGAGTTCATCATAGGTGGTTGGGTTACCGAACTCGGACGCACCGGTACCCAATGCCGGCCGCTGGGCCTTAACTTCCACGGCGCGGCGGGTCTGGTAGCCGGGAGGGTCGTTGTGCTCCCTGGGGCCTTTCTGGCGATGGTCCGCCGTCCACATGAATTCCCTTCCAATCTCGATGGCTTTTTCATCGGTATCCGCCACTACGCAGCGAAGGAGATAACCGAAGTGCTCCGGCCCAGCTTTGTAGCCAGCTTCTTTGGCGGTGTCGATGTAAATCTGCTTCAGCCACTCAGTGGTGTCCACGAGGGCGCCTAGATTCATGTAGGGGTGGCCGTGTTGGGCCGCCCATACCACGCTTTCGGGGCTGCCAGTGCCGGGGAACCAGATGTCGGGGCGGGGGTTCTGCATGGGCTTGACCCATGGGTTGACCACCCGGTAGTTGAAATACTTGCCCTCGTGCCGGAAGGGGCCGTCCTCGGTCCAGCACCTGATAATTAGGTCGTGGGCCTCCTGGAAACGGGCAAAGTTCTCTGTCGGGTCGTTTCCAGATAGCAAGGTTTCCACGGCTGTGCCTCGGACGAAACCGGAGATAATCCGGCCTCCTGAGTAGCAGTCCAGCATGGCTATTTCCTCAGCCATACGGATGGGGTCATTGACCGAAATCACGTTGCCCAGGATGGCAATTTTGACTCGCTTGGTCAATTTGGAGATAACGGCGGCGTCCAGGTTGACCGCCGGTTTCATACACCAATAAGACGCGTGGTGCTCGTTGCTCATGATGCCGTCGAAGCCAACCTCGTCGGCCAATTGATATTGCTCGTGGTATTGGTTGTAGAGAATCGAGGCCTTCGCTGGGTCGAAGTATGAGTTTGGAAAGCCAAGGCGGCCCGAGTCATACTTCTTTAAGTCGTCCTCTGTAACATGCCCGTAAGGCTGTTCAGAGAACCAGTAAATCTCAGAATGCTCTGTGGGGCGTTTCAACTGGTCAACCATCTGTTACTCCTTGAGCTACCGGTTTCTAAATCGCCGTCCGTTGGGAAGGCGGTTGTTGGAAGCCGGGATTCGTTTCTGTTAGGCGTGTTCAGGAGCCTATCTGGCACCAGTAGAGCTTGATTCAATGCCCAGTGCACGGGGGATTATAGTCAATAAGGATTCTAGTGGCAACTATATATTCTAAGTAGTGTTGTTGAGTATGGTCGTCACGGGTGTTAATGTGACCCGCAACATAGTCATTTGTATTACTAGGAACTGATTAGGAGGAGTGGTACATGGGTCTAACATTAGGTGAGGCAAACAGAATGGTCCAGGCTGCGATAGACGAGGCCGACCGAATCAACATCAAACTAAGTGTGTCAGTCTGCGATGCCGGCGGACATCTGCTGGCCTTCAACCGAATGGAGGGGGCGATATTCATCAGCGCCGTTGCCGCCCAGGGCAAGGCTTTTGGCGCGGTTGGGTTTGGCCGAGACAGCAGCGCCATACCCGCAGACTCGCCGATTATTCAGGCGATTATGGCAACCCAGGGCGGCAAGGTGATACCAGCCCAGGGTGCGGTGTTGGTCACTAAGGATGGAGAAGTGGTTGGGGCTATTGGCGGTAGCGGTGGCACTGCGCAACAGGATGAAGACTGCGCCAAGGTGGGCCTGGCCGCCCTCTAGATTTATCCGTCGGCCATCAAATAGAAAAAGCCCCTGTCTGATTGACAGGGGCCTAATATTAACGGATTTGCAGTCGCCATTAGTTAACAGCTTAACGATATTAGCGTCGCGCGCCTTTGATGTTCTGTTTCAGACCGTTGCGTTTTCGCGCTTCAGCATTGATGCGGGCAACAAATTGTTCAGTAGTCTCTTCCGGCTTAACTCGTTTGGGCTTTGACTTGACCATTATCGACTGCTCCCTCTGTCCGGTGGACAGGAATGTTTTATGCCTGGTTTAAATGCCATTATCAGGTTGCTTTGATAAAAGGCACCCACTAATCATACACCAAAGGAATTATTGAAGCTTTTCGATCAGGGATGCCTTTTAACAGGGAAGCTTTTAATTAGGTATGTAAGTGAGCTAGCAAAAAGAAAAAGGGCGCCCCGATTCGATCTGGACGCCCCTTTATATGCCTCTATTGGAGGACCCTGTTAGTTGGGGGTTACTGCGATGGAGCGGATTTCTCCGAATTCCTTGTCCAACTTAATCCATTTGTCGCCGCCGTCGGTGCTGATGTATACGTAGCCAAATATCGTGGCTGCAGCAACAACGTTGGGAATCTGAGGGTTATTAGCTAGCCAATAGACTACAGAGTTAGGCATTACAGGGAGCTCTACCGGAGCCCAGTTCTTGCCGCCGTCAATAGTCTTTTGGACGCAGCCGATGACGCCGGGGATGAAGTCGCCGTTTCCAACGAACATCACATCGGGGTTATCCGGTTTGACAATCATGCCGCGGCAGTAGGAACGGACATCATCTTGGTTGAACTTGGGGAAATAGTGGTAGTCCCAGCTCTCGCCTTCGTCCTTGCTGGTGGCGAGGCCAAATGGGCTAGTGCAATAAACACCGGCATCAGTGACGGCCATGCCGTGGATATCGCCATGGAACGGGTCGGGGCCCAAGTCGGGCATATGGACCCAGCTGTCGCCGCCGTTCAGGCTCTTATATACGCCATCTACTTCAATGCCGGCCCAGATGGTGTTACTGTCCCTGGGGTCAACAACTATGTTGGTGGTCCGGGGAGTGCCGATGGGGCACTCTTTGGTTACGCCCATGGAGAGTTTGTCCCAGGTCTTGCCGCCGTCACGGGAGCGGAAACCCTCTGGCCGGGTGCCAGCGAAAATGGTATCGGAATTTCTGGAATCAACGGCCACCGACCAGATCTGTTGGTCTCCAATGGGGGAATCAAGGGTCTCCCAGTTGATGCCGTTGTCATCGCTACGGAACAGGCCCAGACCGTCGGAACCGGCTATGATTCGATGCGGGTTGTCAGGGTAGGTACGCAGTGCCCTGATGTTGGACTCTGAGGGAATCGGGCTACGAATCTTTGTCCACGTTTCGCCGCTATCGCCACTTACGTTCATGCCTTGACCGATTGTGCCGACCAGGATTGTAAAATTTTCTGCCATGATGCGTCCTCCCATATTGCTATCTTAGGATTGGGGCCGAGGGAAATGTTGCGGCTATAATAGCCCCGGCGCCCGAAAAATACCAGCGTTAATCCGTATTTGATGCCCAGGACGTATACCTGCTTATACGCCACCGGGAGACCAAATCCCGATTGATGGCCAAACAGCAATCAAATGACTCGGCTGTCTGATGTTGCTACCGCGCCAATATCGCATTGAAACCGTTGACAGTGAGTCACTGTCCCCAGCACAATGGCAATACTAAATATCATCTATCGCACAGGAGGATTGAAATGGCTCAGATTCAAACAGCTAATTACACCATGGAAGCTTTTATCGAAGACGTGAGGAACGTTTTTCGTACCGAGGAAGATCCCCATGTTCAAGCCAAGACAGTTTCTGCGTTCTTGAAGTCTCTGCTGGCTGTGCCAGGCTGGCTGGAAGAGAAACTAGAGCTTGAAGAAGAGGGAGGCTACGGCCGGTTTTCGCTCCATCTAGATGAAGAAACAGGGCATCCGGGCAATGGCTGGTGGCTAATGGCCTCAATCCAGAAACCGGGCCAGGATAATTTACCCCACGACCACGGTGTGACCTGGGTGGTCTACGGCGTCTACAAGGGGGCCATTCAGCAGCGGAAGTGGCGCTGGGCTTTTCCCGGAGAAGGCGTTGAGAAGGCTCAGATTGTGGAGCACGGTCGGTTTGTTCAAGAGGATGGGTCAGTGGCCTACTTCCTGCCGGGAGAGATTCACGACACACTCAATGTTGAAGAAGGCCGCTCTATAGTGGTCAGACTAGAATCCCAGAAGCTGGATCGAGTTACCCGGTTCCAGTACAACCCTGAGACCGGTTCCATGACGGTGATGAACCGATAATTCAAGCACAATCAACTCGTTAGACCAAGAGCCCTCAGTCCCTCCGCAGAAGGACTGAGGGCTCTTTTTTATCTTCTATGGTTATCGATTGAACAACAGCCCTGGCATTCCTGGGTATGAAGGAACCCAGATTGCCGACGGCGGTCAAACAACACCTGGAAAAGACTTCCTGGATTCCAGCCTTTGCTGGAAAGACGGTGGGCAGTGGTGGCAACTTGGCAATGGTCATAAATTCGCTCGTCCTGAGCCAGTCGAAGGACCCGCATCAGTCAGGTTCCAGTGGAGTTCAACCCTTCGCCTTCTCCGCCAAGATAAAATCAACGCCTCAGGCTCTTATGAGTCTGGGCGTTTGTTTTATCAGCACTACTTCACTACCTGCCCGTGTAGAGACCGTCGCTGAATAGCATTGCCTACCTGTTTAGGTACGGCAGATGGCAAGGGTATTTTATAATAATAATTCTTGCAGGTTATTCGCTTTGAATATAAAATCAGGCGCACATAAAAAAGAGTTAACTCTTGTCGCCGAGAAGCGGGCAACGAAAAGATTTGAAGGAGCAGAAAGATGACTGATTCCCTAAACGAAACATCGGCAGCTTTTTCTGAGCGCGGAAATGG
>DUCU01000082.1 GCA_012959605.1 Dehalococcoidia bacterium
GAATCATCTCCGACAGCGCCGTCTCCACGCTGGGCATGTTGCGCAGACTGAACCCGGCGGTGGCACAGGCAAAACTATCATCGGCAAATGGTAATGACAGGGCATCACCGGTCATCATAGTGACGGAATCAGACATGCTTCGGGATTTGGACTTTGCGTGACCCTGAGTGACCATCCCTGGCAACAAGTCCAGCCCCACGGTGTGGCAGATTCGCGGCAGGCGAGCCAGCTCCAACGCCAGGTCACCGGTACCGCAGGACACGTCTATGGCTGTCCCGTTGAGTGCCTGAGCCGCCAGCGCAGCGGTCTGCCGTTTCCAGCGACGGTGCATACCAAGAGTCATCAGGTCGTTCATCAAGTCGTAGCGACCGGAGATGCGGGTGAACAGGTCGGCGACGTAGCGTTGCTTCTCAGTCCCCTTGAGTTCAGCCATGGTGCGAGTCCAACTCGCCTTCAGGACCCTGGTACTGCATCTTTTCCGGCATGGCCTGGTCCAGACCAAGAGCAACGAAGACCCGGGCCACCACAAAGTCCACAATGTCCTCTATGCTTTGGGGTTTCAGGTAAAACGCTGGTTCCGGTGGCACAACTACGGCGCCCATTCGGCTGAGCGTCAGCATGTTATTCAGATGAATGCTGTGTAGCGGTGTTTCCCGAGGAACCAGCACCAGCGGCCTGCGCTCTTTCAGGCAGACGTCCGCGGTCCGAAGCAGAAGATTCCCGGAGAGCCCACCGGCCAAGGACGCAATGCTATTCATGCTTGCCGGCATGATCACCATCCCCGCTGTGGGGTAGGTGCCGCTGGCCACGGGGGCGCGCAAATCATTTATTGGGTAGTGCGTAAATGCAGGGTGTTCTTGCCACTCGATCAGCGTGTCGTTGAAATGCTCTCCAATTTCTTCTTGCCAGACCAGACGCCCGGCGTTGGAACAAAGCGCCACTGTGGGTATGTCATGTCGGAGTAGCGCGTCTACCATTGACCGGGCCATCACGGCGCCGCTGGCCCCGGTTATACCAACCACCACCGGATTCGTCATAGGGTCACCGCTAGTATCGTGAACAGCAAAAGCACCATAGAAATTACGCTGTTGTACTGGAACATCGGCGAACGAAGCTTGGACAGGTCGTCTGGTTTGAGCAGGCTATTTTCCATGGCGAGCAGGCTGACTGCGATTGCCCAGCCAATGAAGTAATAGAAGGATAGGTCCAGCCAGAAGCCCAACGCCAGCAAAGCGACCGCGGCACCGGTGTGCATAATTTTGGTAGCCCGTAGAGCAGCGGCTACGCCAAATCGCTTGGGGAGCGAATTCACGCCGTACTTGCGGTCAAAATCCAAATCGGCACAGCCGTACACGATGTCGAACCCACCAGCCCACAAAGCCACAACCACTGAAAGTAAAACTGCTTCTGGGTCTAGTCTGCCGGTAACCGCAATCCAAGCTGCCGAAGGCGAGATTGCCAAGGCCCAACCCAAGAAGAAATGGCAGGCCCAGGTGTAATACTTTGCAAACGAGTAACCAACGACGTAAGCCGCAGCCAACGGCGACAACGCCAAGGCCAGGTTGTTTAGCTGGGCGGCGGCGAAGAAAAACACCACAGAGCCCACCACCATCAGTCCAAACACTTCCCACGGCTTGAGCAGACCTTGGGGTAGGTGGCGGTTGGCAGTTCTCGAATTATGGACGTCTTCTTTTCTGTGCAGGAATCGATTGGCCGCCATCCCCAGGGTTCGTACGCCGGTGAGGGCGACGGTAATCCAGACGAAGACACTCCACCCCGGCCAACCTTCCGCGGCCAGGATCATTCCCATAAAGCAAAAAGGCAGGGCGTAGAGCGATTCCCAGATACGGATTGTACTGAGGTAGCGGGGGACCCTGGTGGCGATGATTCCGGCGGGGGTTGTTATTACTCGAGCAGCCGACATGCTGAATATCTTCTCACATCACTGCGACGAGCGCGGTGATGCCTAGCGGTTTTGATAAATGGTGGTCTGAGTAAGTGTACTGAGTCTTAGATGCCGTAGTCGTTCCATTTTTGGTCGACCAGTGCCATCACTTCCGAGTCCATGGCAATGTCCGGTGGCCACTCCCGGTGACGCCCACTTTCCAACGGGCCCTTGATGGTAGCGTCGATACCCATCTTCTTGCCGTATTTAGGCGAAGGTGAACCGATGTCCAGGTCGTCGATCGGGCCATCAGCAAACACCAAATCTTCGCCCGGGTCGAAATTATTTGTGACCCGCCAGGCGACCTCGGAGATGTTTTGGACGTCCACATTGTGGTCCACGACGATTATCGTCTTAACCAGGCTCATCAGACCTAATCCCCACAAGCCGTGCATCACCTTACGACCCTGACCCGGATATTCTTTCTTGATCGACACGATTACCAGATTGTGGAACGAACCTTCAGCCGGCATGTTGATATCTACGAGTTCCGGCAATACCAATTTCATCATTGGCAGAAATACCCGTTCAGTGACCTTGCCCATGTAATAGTCTTCCATAGGCGGGCGACCTACTAGGGCGGCAGGGTAGATCGGGTCTTTGCGGTGGGTGATGCAGGTAACGTGGAACACCGGATATGGTTCTTCCATTGAATAGTAGCCGGTATGGTCGCCAAACGGGCCTTCGTCTCGTTCTTCGCCGGGTACCACATAGCCTTCTAAAATGATCTCCGCTTGGGCCGGAATCATCAGGTCGCTAGTCTTGGCCTTCACCAAATTCACGCCCTCTTCCCGGAGGAAACCGGCCATCACCATCTCGTCTATGTCCGGAGGTAGCGGCGCTGATCCGGTCCAAATGGTGGCAGGGTCGCCGCCCAATGCAACGGCCACGTCCATTCTATCCAGCCCCAGTTCATGGCTCATGCGGTAGTGGTGGGTGCCCACTTTGTGGGTTTGCCAGTGCATACCGGTGGTCTGTTTGTCGTAGACCTGCATCCGGTAGGTGCCGTAATTCTGCACTCCGGTCTCTGGGTCTCTGGTGATAACCAGAGGTAGGGTCACAAACGGACCACCGTCCAATGGCCAGCACTTCATTACAGGAAATTTGTATAGGTCTACATCGTCGCCCTGAATCACAATTTCCTGACAGGGTGCGTTATTCACTGTCTTTGGTTGATGCGATCCCAGTTGCACGATCTGGCCTAGGGTGCGCAGTTTGTTCATGAGACCATTGGGCGGGCCGTGCATCAAGTTCAACAGACCGTCAATACGTTCCACCAAATCGTCAACTTTCTCGACGCCAAGCGCCCAGGCGGTTCGTTGGTGAGTGCCGTACATATTGATTAGGACCGGAGCGTCAAACCCGGTAACGTTCTCAAACAACAGCGCTGGACCGCCCGACCTGATCACACGGTCGGTTATCTCGGTAATCTCCAGTTCATGGTTGACTGGCGTCGTGATACGGCGTAATTCGCCCTTGTCTTCTAGAAAACGAATGAACTCTCTGAGGTCTTTGAACTTCATTTTAGCGTCATCGAGGTTTGATGCCTTTTATGCAACCGGGCTGTGAGTACAACCAGTGAAAGTTGATGTAAACCGTGAACGGGATTCTGTTGATATTGTAGCCGCTCATAAGCTGTCGCTACAACGAAACGGGCAACCAAGGGTGATACAATGGCGTTCTCCACGCCGTGCGTCTTAGACACAAAAACAGGGCTGGCGAATGGCCAACCCCGTCGTTGGTTCACTATAGTTTGAGTCTTGCCCCGGTTTAGAAGCTGGATGAAGACTCTGTGCGCATCTTGCTGAAGCAATCACTGCAGTATACGGGTCGATCGCCCCGGGGCCGGAATGGCACCATGGCATCGTTCCCGCATTCGGCGCAGTTGATTGGATACATCTCTTTGGGTCCGTCCTGGTACATGCCCGCAGATTTTTGCTCCGAGCGGCGCACTGCGCGACAACTACGGCAGCGCTTGGGTTCGTTACCAAACCCTCTGGCTTGGAAAAATTCCTGCTCCCCCGCTGTGAAAATGAACTCCCCACCACACTCCACACAATTAAGAGTTCTATCTGTCAATGCCACTGGTTGACCTCCTGGGTCCTCTCCCCAATTTTGACTCCGTAGGTCAAGCAACTCCGGTTAATTCTCCCAAACATAGCCCAAGTTCCGGTGAGTTTCAGCTCGACCCAGGTTTTGCATGGGGCACATTATACTGGTTAAAAACCGGGATGCAACCAATTTTTACGCCTATCTACAAATACATTGACACCACTATTCCATTATTCTAATTGCAAATAAGAGACGTATTTCGTAAACCGGTTGAACTTAACTCTGCATTGGATTCCGATCCTTGGCTGGGTTCCATGCTTTACATAATCGATACCATCAACAGGGTTTAAACCTGGCAACGACGGTGATAGGCAGAGGTTCTGACGGATTCTCGTAATCGGGCCTAATACACAACCTAAGATAGTCCATTACGTACTTAGTCTGGTGAAGACTCGGTCGGCTGCTCTTCGTCCACCAGGAAACAGGATGAAGCCTTGAAGACCGCCCACAACTGTTGACCAACCCTAATTCCCATTTCATCCAATGCTGCTCCGGTGATGTGGCATCGCAGTATTTCGGCGTCATGGTCACTGCTGAGTTTCAAAGTAACGGCATATCCAGGCGGCCTCGATTCAACCGCGATGACCTTGCCTTGCAGTCGGTTTCTGGCAGAAGATCCCGACAGGTCTTCCTTGGCCAAGATGATATCCGAGGCTCTGATACCCACTGTGACCCGGTCTTGGTCGCCCTCAGGTCCAGCTCCCTCGGTGATGCGTGAGTCCAACGGTACCTCAAGGCGCAGACCCTGCCCAATACAAGACATAGTCCCGTCCTGCGGGTTTCTTTCGGCGATTGTTAGGTTGAACAGATTCTCCACGCCCACTAAACGGGCTACCCTTCCTTGACCGGGCTGTCCTAGCACCGCCAATGGCTCACCTGTGACCAATGTTCGACCTTCGTTGATTACTTGGACCGAATCACCCAACGCCAAAGCTTCTTCTCGGTCGTGGGTGACCAGCATGACTGGGACGGGTGATTGGGCCAACATAACCCGAAGTTCACGTCGCAGGTTTCGACGTAATTCCGAATCTAATGAGGCAAATGGCTCATCCAACAAAAACATCGCCGGACGGGGCGCCAGCGCTCTGGCCAATGCAACCCGTTGTTGTTGACCGCCGGAGAGTTCCCAGGGATAACGTTCTTCCAATTCGTCCAACTGGAGTAGATTGGACAGCTCATTGACCCGTTCTTTGGCAGAGGCCGAGTTGCGGTCTGAAAGACCAAAGCTGATATTCTCCGCAACCTTCAAATGGGGAAACAGGTGGTATTGCTGGGTCAAGTAGCCCAGTCGGCGTTCATGAGTTGGTAGCCAGGTGCCTTCATCGCTGTCGTAAACGGTCCGGCCGCCAATCTCAACGTGACCCCGCACGGGGCGCAACAGCCCGGCAATCGCCCGAAGTGTCGTCGATTTCCCAGCGCCCGACGGGCCAAACAGGACCAGCACTTGCCCGGGCTGGACCTCCCATTCGGTTTGGAGGTTGAAATCTCCAACTCGGCATTCGACCCAGCCTTTGGCGGCTGTCTCAGTAACATTTTGCAGGATCATCGTCTCTGCCACCTGCGACGGGTGAGCAGTCCCAACCCCACCAACAACATGATTGATCCTGCCAGCAAGACCACTGAGAGGGCCAAAGCTCCGTCCAAACTGGTCTCCATGGCGGACATTATCGCCAGCGGCATGGTCTGGGTCTCTCCGGTCAGGTTTCCGGCAAACATCATGGTCGCCCCGAATTCTGAGAGTGCCCTCGCCCAAGCCAACCCTAGTCCGGTAAACATGGCCGGCGCGGCCAACGGCAAAGTGATACGAAAGAAGGTGCGCCAAGGTGAAACGCCCAGGGTTTGGGCCACATCTTCATAATCTCTATCCACCGATTGGAAGCCCAATTTGGCGGCGCGTATGAAAAATGGCGACGCCACAAATATCTGGGCAAACACCACAGCTGTGGTTGTGAACGGAATAGTGATTCCCAGGCTTGTCATCTCGGAGCCAATCAGGCCGTTGCGTCCAAAGGCCATCAGCATGGCAACCCCGGCGACTACCGGAGGCAAGACTAAAGGAAGTTCCACCAGGCTGTCCACAACCCTGGCCCAAAGTTGATCGCTGCGGGCTAACAGGTACGCGAAAGGTGTCCCCAACGCCACCACCACTGCCATGCTGATGATGCTTGTAACCAGGGAAAGTCGCAGCGCCGTGAGGGCAGTGTCGCTGGTGACTGCATCAAGAAAGTCGCTCTGTTGAGCAGATCTAATCAGTAGGGCAAGTACCGGTAGTCCTATAAATAGAACATAAAGAATCGCGCCGCTGCCGCCGAGGATTCCTGCAGGGTGGTTGGTCAAGCGGGTCGTTGGGTTTAATCTCGCCAACGGGGCCTTCCTTTGGTGTCAGTCATGGAGAACTGAACCCCTGGTCGGCAAGCAAAATTTGACCGGTTTCTGAAAGCACAAACCGAACGAATGACTGCGTTAATTCGGTGTCCCTTGCAGTCTTGAGAACTGCGATTGGGTAACGAGCTTTGATATTGAATGCCTCTGGGATGGGAATGGTATGAATGGCGCCAAATTTACGAGTTGTCGCTACGTCGGTCTGGTAGACGATACCGGCGTCCACTTCTCCTAGAGCAACCTTCTGTGACACAAACCGGACGTTGGCCTCCTCTGAGACCAGGTTACCCAGCACCTGGCTTTCAAACTGAGCACCAAGACCATCAGCGGCAAGGTTTGCCAGCACTTGTCTGGAATAAGCACCGACGGGGACACTGGGCTGGGCCAAAACTACCCTGACACCCGGCTTCGCCAAATCACCAAGTTCATTTACTGGGCCATTAGCTATCGTGATCACCACCAATTCATTGGTTGCGAAATCGACTGGCATCCCGTAAACCAAGTCTTCGATCACCAACATATCCATTTGCATGATGTCGGCCGAGGCAAAAACGGCTGCTTGGGCCCCAAATTCGAGCTGAGATCGTAGTCGTTGGCTGCCGCCGAAATCCAAGTCGATGCCAACTCCGGGGTTCTCAGCTTTAAATTCCTCAGCGATGTTCGTGAATGCCTCTGTCAATGAAGACGCAGCGAAAACGCGCAGAGTTAGTCCATCGCCCCCGCTGCAGGCGACGCTGAATAAAAGAATCGATAAAAGAAATATCTTGACCGGCCCAAAAGACCGGAGTTTGTTAATTGCGATAGGCATAGAATAAAGTTTGGCTGATTGTAAAGTATACTTGATAAACTAACAAGGTTAATGTACTTTTAATACTATGCCACGTCACACCAGCAGTCTTCAAAATAACCTGAAGCAAGCCCGGACCATCGCCGGGCTGACCCAGGGCGAGTTGGCCGGGCAGGTTGGAATCAGCCGCCAAGCCTACTCATCATTGGAGTCAGGCCAATCCACGCCATCCACCGAGGTTGCTATCCGTTTGGCGCATCGTCTGGGCGGCCGAGTTGAGTCGCTCTTTTACCTGCCGGAGCAACCACCTGTAGCTATAGACGCAGAGCTGGTTTCGGGAGCGTCCTTTGATACATCGCTGAACAGTCCCGATCAGCGAGCGAGGATATTCAGGGTTGGGCAAAAATTGCTGGCCCGTCCTCTATCTGGCCCAGAGAATACTCGCCATGCGGTGGTGGCTGCTGAAGGGCTGATTGTGCCTACTCCAGGTGCGCATGGAGGGGGAGGAGTAGTGACTGTACAGCCATTCGATCTCGACGAAGTCGATTCGCCAACCTTGGCGATGCTGGGCTGTGATCCGGCGGTTGGATTACTGGAAACCGGTCTTCGTGCCAAGGGAGTCGCCTTGGTGACTGGTGAAGAAAGCAGCCGCCAAGCGTTGATGGGTTTGGCTAATGGAGAGGCCCACGTAGCCGGTTGTCATCTGTTAGACGACGCCACCGGCACGTACAACAGTGCCTGGGTTAGGCTGCTTGTACCGTTTCCCTGCACTCTGGTCACATTTGCCTCGTGGCAGCAAGGTCTAATCATCGCTTACGGAAATCCCAAACAGATCAATGGAGAGGCTGATCTGGGGATTCCTGGCGTCAGGTTGGTCAACCGCCAGGCTGGTTCTGGAAGCCGAGACCTGTTGGACCGAGCTTTGAGCAACGCAGGTATTTCGACCGAAAATATCGAGGGCTATGACCGCGAGGAATGGGGTCACTTGGCTGTGGCCGCCGCCGTTGCCAGCGGCACAGCTGATGTGGGAATCGGTGTTAAAGCCGCAGCAGTGGCCATGGGGATGGAATTCATACCAATTGAAGAAGAGCGGTACGACCTGGTGATTCCGGACCATTTTTTGTCGGAAACGTCGGTACAAGTCTTATTGGACTTGCTCCGCAGACCAACGCTGCACCGCAGAGTGGAAAGCCTGGGCGGCTACGACGCCTCCCAGATGGGTATCCAAGCATCAGCCAACTGACTTTCGACTGACTCTCCGGGCCACGGAGCGCTTGACGCCGCTGCGTGACTGGGTTGTAATAAGTCGGCCAAGCGGCGGATGCGAGCAATCGGTATCCGACCGGGATTTGGAGAGTTAACATGGCATTGGTACGATGCGTTACAGAGATGGGAATGGGCGTGGATGTCCACGGGTTGGATTTCACCAAAGCAGCCACCCGAGCTGTATTTGACGCCATTCACCACAGCAGCTTGGGATTCCAAAGGATGCTGGGCAAAACCGCCGACGATATGACAGTACAAGTCACCATTGGCGTTTCCCAACCGGACAAGGTTGACACCGCAGCAGTGCTTGCTTCACTCCCCCACGGCAACGGTCAAGGCACTTGCGTAGCCGTTGTGGGCGGTCTAGAGATCCCTAGTGTGGACGGTAACGACGGTATGCTCATCGCAAACGCGGTGATTATCGTTAACTTCGACGACGACAAGTAAACTGTCGCTATTTCCCGAATGGACTAAAGGGGACCAAATGCCATTTGTCATGAACGTAGAAGTCCAAGCGGGCACTTCTACGACCGGAACCCAGACGAACACGCTAGTTGGCAAGGACAATGGGGGGCAAAACCTGACGGTGGTTAGCGCCGGAATAGACCCTGGCGCCGGTCTGGCGTTGCACATTCACCCCGGCTATGAAGAAGCGACGCTGGTGGTTGAGGGAAACATTGAGGCGGTATTGGAAGGCGAGACCCGCACACTGGGTCCCGGAGATTTGCTTCTGGCTCCGGCCGGGGCAACACACACCATCACCAATCAGTCGGACAAACCTGCCAGGGTGTTGGCCATTTACCCTACGACCAACCCTGAAAGAGTCTTTGTCTAACTCTGATTACGCAAGGCAGGTCAGATTAACAAGAAAAGCCCAGGCAATGCCTGGGCTTTTCTTATTTCTAATCCCGATTGTTCCGACCGAAGCCAGTTAGTTCTAGGGAGAATTAACCGTTGTTGGTTTTGGTCGATGCCAGGATGTTGTATTTCATGATGCCTGGGTCAACTTGGTGAACATCGGTCAAGTGCGTGCTCATGTTATCGACGACTTCGTCATCGTTAGCGCCTTTTGCGACATAACGGCAACCCTTACCATTGGAGTCAAGTGCCAGCGAAAGTAGGGCATTGCAACGTGCGAATCTGATCATTTTAATCTCCTCCCGTTTTTGGCCTGAGGTTGAATCCAGGCCCCAACTTGGCAATGTTTTTTGACAACTACGCAGCGATATTGATGTCTGAAACATGAGTTTCTAGCCTTGCCGTTTCACTGCGATCGGCCCTAGTTTACTCGACTGAGCCCAACTCGTCCACAGGTTAAGCTGTCTGTTTTATTAGTTGCCTGATTTTTCACGGGCCAGGCGAGCGAAGACCCATACTCTATCAGCATGGTTCCTGCCGCTCAAAGTAACCCTGACTAGGGCAGCCCCCTCAACGAAAAACAGGGTAGAACCTTCTTCGCCGTTCAAAGCCTCGGCCATAATCTCAGAGTTGTCGTCAAACCCATTTTCTGGATACGCGTCCACGCCTTGGGCCAATTGATCCTGCTTGATTTCAGCCAAGACCTTGGCGGCCACCTCGTTCGACTCGAAGAGGACCAGGCTTTCTAGCAGCGCGAATTCAGAACCCTTTAGCTCTACCAGCACTGCAGCTTCCGAAAGATTGGAGTCTTCAATCTCTTGTATGGTTTCCGTTACAACTTGATCTGGGAAATCATCAGGACTCAAGAGCAGTTCACGGGGCGGGGTTGACCCGCCGGAGCAACCTGCCAGTACCACGGCAACCAGAATAATCAGGCCAACTTGAATGGAACGTCCCGAAAAAAGCCTGGAGTTAATCACAGAAATAACCGGATTATTCATTAAGGTTCTTGTACGTTCTCGGGAGCGCCCCAACCGCCAGCGCCGGGAGTCCGGATGCTGATAACATCACCAGCTTCAACGTCCACCAATTCTTTTCCGGCCAATTTAATCTCTTCATAGCCGCCACGCAGCAGCACATTCTCTCCAGGCTCGCCGTGATGCCCGCCGTGGTAGCCGGGTGGCGGAAGCTTGCGCCGTTCTGACATCAGCGTGACTCTGGCCGGGCCCAGGAATTCCACTTCGCGGATGACACCATCGCCGCCTCTGAATTTTCCATCGCCGCCCGAACCTCGGCGCACGGCGTACCGCTTCAACCGAAGCGGAAATGCAAATTCCATGGCTTCCACCGGCGTGTTCATCGTGTTGGTCATATGGGTGTGTATCGCGGATATGCCGTCCTTGTCAGGCCGGGCACCCATACCACCGGCAATGGTCTCGTAGTAGACAAACGGCTTATTCCGGACCGGGTCATGGCCGCCAATGATCATGTTGTTCATGGTGCCTTGGCTAGCCGCTGGGATCACATCTGGCAGCGCTTGGGCCAAAGCGCCCAGCAGAACGTCGGTTATTCTCTGGGACGTCTCAACATTTCCTGCAGCTACGCCGTGCTGGGCTTCGGGATTAACCAGACTGCCAAGGGGCGTGATGATAGTCAAAGGACGGAGACAGCCCTGGTTGGCTGGGGCCTGTTCGTCCAGCAAGCAGCGCACCACAAACAGGCACGCAGACACTGTTACCGCAACAGGAGCGTTGATACAGCCCGGGCGTTGCGGCGATGTCCCCGTGAAGTCGATATTCATCTCCTCACCAGAGACGGTGATGGCAACCTTGATGGGCACCAACTCTTGGCTCAGGCCGTCATCATCCATATAGTCGAGAACTTCATAGTGGCCGTCAGGAATCTTACTGATGGCCCGCCTTGTGACGCGCTCCGAATAGTCTAGCAGCGCCGCCATGTGTTCTAGTGTCTCGGTTAGTCCGTAGCGTTCAGTCACCTCCCGCATCCGCTGTTGGCCAACCTTGATGGCGGCGGTCTGGGCAGCAAGGTCTCCTTTGCGTTCATCGGGCGTGCGGGAGTTTCGGCAGATTAGTTGAATTATTTCTTCGTTCAATCGGCCTCGCCGAGCCAGTTTAATTGGCGGGATGATTGTCCCCTCTTGGTAGAGTTCAGTGGACAGTGGGAGGGAACCGGGGGTCATGCCACCAACATCTGCGTGGTGTCCTCGGTTGGCAACAAACCCAGCCAGTTCTTTCTTGCCGTGACGCTCCCCATAGATCGGCGCAACCATGGTGATGTCCGGCAGGTGGCTACCCCCTTGATAGGGATCGTTCAGCATCACAATGTCGCCGGGGTTCAGCGAATTGGGGAATACGTCCAGAGCTGCCTTCACCGAGGCGGGCATCGCTCCCAGGTGGACGGGGATATCTGCCGCCTGGGCAACCATGTTGCCTTGGGGATCGAAAACCGCGCAGGAAAAATCACGACGCTCTTTGATGTTGGGCGAGTAGGCGGTCCGCTGCAGCGCAACGCCCATCTCCTCGGCCACCGACTCAAATTTGCTTTTGAAAACTTGTAAGCTGATGGGATCTACAGGCATCTATTTCCTCTTAGGGTTAGTGGTCGAGTCTTTGGCAGAAATCGGTTTCTAAGCCAGGTCCGACAAGATATCGTATTGAGTAGGATTGTTCGTCGGTCGACTCTGGTAGAAATACTCGGTACTCATCCAAGCTGACATCATTTCCGGAGCCATGGCGCTGAACGGCCCCTCGTGATCAAGCTGGGTCGCATGGCAGTTCAACGACGCTTTCTTGATGTCCACGTAGTCCGAAACATCTCTCACAGTTGTTAAGTAATCGTCCGGCGAGCCGATGTCGTCCAAAGCCTCCTTCGCAAACGGAGGAGTGATTCCAGCTTCGGTCATCTGTTCCCACAATTTCCGAAAACTGCTCTTGGGGAAGCACACGTAATAGAAATGGGGGCGGTTATCGCCCATGGAATCTATTACCGTTGTCACCCGCTGGTACACAGTCGTGTGATCGGGATGCCCGTAGCCGCCAGTCGGGTCATGGGTGAATACAATGTCCGGAGTCAGTTCGTCTAGAATCGCCGTTATCTCGGCCTCAATTTTGGCCGGTTCGGCTTGAAAAAGACTGGCCGGGTTCCCGTTGTCCGCCGTGCCTATCATCCCTGAGTCACGGTAGCCGAGAAAACGCACATCCGGAACGCCGGTGACGGCCATGGCAGCACGGAGTTCACCTTGACGTACTTCCCAGAGGTTTTCTGGCGTGGCCAAAGTAGGGTCGCTAATCTCGCCAACGTCACCGTTGGTGGCGCAGACAGTGGTCACGTGATGGCCTTTGCGCACCAACTCCGCCAGTGTCCCACCGGAACCAAAAGCTTCATCATCGGGATGGGCAAAAAAGCAAAGGACTTTTAATTTCAAATCTTGGGTCATGACGCCGCTCCAATAAAATCGGGAAAACCCCCGGTTACTCCTGTTGTAATAAAAGGTTTCCGAATGGGTCCACCATTCCACACCAACCAGGGGTTACCACAGTTGTTGCGTCCATCTGGATTACCAACGCCGGGCCGGAGATTCTGTTACCGCAAGTCAGCTGTTCTCGCTGATAAATCGGGGACATGAGCGTCCCTTGTTGAAAAACAACTTCAGCCTCGCCGATGAGAGCCGGCGCAGGGCTTGCGTTTCCAGGTGTCTGAGGCTCAATCACCGGCTTTTCCATGGCCACGTCCATCTTGAGACGCAGGTTCACAATCTGTACCGGTTCATTTTTATCGGCATAACCAAACCGCCGCAAGTGGGCTTTGTAGAAACTATCGCCGATCAATTTTGTTAGGTCTGCTTTGCTTCTACCAGACGGGTAGTTCACGGTCAATTCAAAGGACTGACCAACGTAACGCACGTCCAAGAACCGTCGAGCAACCATTTTGTCGGAGGCCAGCCCTTCGCCAGCCATTTCTACCCTGGCCTGGCCTTCCATACCATTGAATTCCTCATCAAGTCTGACGCGGTCCAAGTCGGCCCCACGGAGCATGACCGTTCGGGAGTAATCTTTGACGATGTCGGCGATCGCCACTCCCAATGCCGAAAGAATGCCTGGGTTGGACGGGACCAGAATTCGCGGTATCCCAAGTTCCTGGGCCAGGTCGCAGGCGTGCATCGCACCCGCGCCGCCGAAGGGCACCAGCGTGAACAACCGCGGGTCGTAGCCTCGCTCAAGGGAAATAGATCGGATGGCCCGTTCCATGTTGGCGTTAACCACACGGTTTATACCAAGGGCTGTTTGGTTAACGCCTGAATTTATCTGGCTGGCCAGGCTCTGCATCAAGCCTACAACCCGGTCTCGGTTCAGGGTCATACGGCCGCCTAGGAACCGGTCTGGCAACAGTCTTCCAAGCAACAGATTGGCGTCGGTGACCGTGAGTTGATCGCCCTTCCCGTAGCAAGCAGGGCCGGGGTCTGCTCCCGCTGATTCCGGGCCCACCACCAACGCGCCGCCAGTGTCCACACGGGCAATGGAGCCACCGCCAGCGCCCACAGTGTGAATGTCGATCATGGGAACGCCGATGGGATAACCGCCAACGTTGGCAGATGTGGTTTCTTTAATCTCACCAGGGCATAACGAGACGTCCGTTGAGGTGCCACCCATATCCACAGTGATGATGTCTGGGTAGCCAGCCTGCATAGCGGTGTGAAACGCGCCGACAACTCCACCGGCTGGGCCGCTCAGAATAGTGCGGACCGGTTGTTCTGAGGCCAAACGGGCGGTGATACTACCACCGGAAGACTGCATAATTCGCAGTCCGTTGCCCAAGGGGCCTTCAAGTTCGCCCAGATACCGGCTCATTACATGGCCAACATAAGCGTTGACGACCACGGTGCTGGCGCGCTCAAATTCCCTGAATTCCGGCAGAACTTGGGAAGAGACCGATATATACGGCGGGTTTTTCATATTTCTTAGCGCGTCTAACACCATCTCTTCATGGACGGTATTCAAGAAGGAAAACAGGAAAGACACCGCAACGGCTTCTGCTTTGCTTTCTTCCAGAAGGCCGATCAGAGTCTGAATTGACTCTTGGGTGAGGTCTTCAATGATTGTGCCGGTGTGATCAATCCGCTCGGGGAGTCCAAAGCGCAGTTCCCACGGGGCCAGGGCAGGTGCCCGGTCCATCTCAAAATTATAGAGTTCGGCCCTCGCTTGCCGGCCAATCTCCAGCACGTCTTCAAAGCCCATGGTGGTCACCAGGGCAGTGCGGGCACCCTTGCCTTCTAATAGGGCGTTGGTGGCTACGGTTGAACCGTGGACAAACTCCGCAGAGGTGACACCAGTTTCTTTGACGCCTTGGAGAATGCCCAGAGAAGGGTCAGCCGGAGTTGATGGCAGTTTGTGGACGGTCAGTTTGCCGTCTTCCAAGACAGCGATGTCGGTGAAAGTGCCACCAACATCAATCCCAACAACTCGGCGGGTCGCACTGGGTTCAGAAATAGAATTGTTGGGCATGGAACAGCACGACTCCGGCAATAGATTGGCAGTTTTGTTAGACCGGCATATAGCCTAGAGGCCGGAGGGTTTAACGTTTAGTGATTTTAGTCTTCCAGAGCGATTCTGATTCGCTTGTTGAGACGCCCTTTGCTCTCGTGGCCAACGATCTTAATTGCGCCTACCTCGCGGGTATTGGCGACGTGCGTACCGCCGTCGGCTTGTAGGTCCAGTCCATTTATATCAATGGTACGAATTTCTTGGATGTTAGGCGGAAGAAGGTTGATCTTGGTGCGAATCAGGTCAGGGACTTGATCCGCTTCTTCTCGAGTCAGATTATGGGCGTGGATGTCTCGGGTTTCGGCAACTTCAGCGTTGACCTTTGTTTCCAGTTCTTCGACAAACTCGGCGGAGAAGTTCTCAAACTCAAAGTCCATGCGGCCCTCTCCGGGTTTCATATCTCCCCCGGTTACCAACGCGCCATAGTCACGCCAGACAACGCCGCAAAGGATATGGAGGGCGGTGTGCGTGCGCATCAGAAGATAACGGCGGTCCCAGTCGATCACGCCTTGCACCGTTGCTCCAGTAGAGGGCAGATCACCTGCGATTTGGTGAACCAAGTTGCCATCGGCCCGTTTGACTCCGGTAACCTGATACTCCTGCCCATCGGCGGTCAAAGTTCCGGAATCGCTGGGTTGCCCGCCGCCACCGGTGTAAAAGGCGGTTTGGTCTAAAACTACGCCGCCGTCAACCACATCAGTGACGGTGGCGTCAAACTCTTTTAAGTAGCTCTCATCATGGTAGAGAAGAATGGTCATCGAGACTTCCTTGGGAAATCGGTTGTGGTTTCAGTTATTGTTTTTGATGCTTCTTTTACACCCAATCTAAGGGGGTTGGAGCGTAAAATAGCCTTGATCCAAGCGCTCGGCCATTATAGCAGACAGTATGTGCCGGACAATCTTAGTTCTCTGCCTCTCTTCTGGTTTAATGTGGAGAAGACGTGTCTTAGAGTGTCTAATAGCGTGGGTAATTCGGTTGTTTTTCGCCAGGCGTAATGACATAATAATCGAGCTTCTCAGAAGCGGATTGTCAATTAGGCTCCTAAAAGTGCCTGTTCGTGTGCAAAATACCTAGAACTAAACTCTGAGAAAACAACCAAGTGGGCGGAAGATGAAGATATCGTGCTTGCAAGAAAACCTCAGCAGAGGACTGGCCGTAGTTGGTCGCGCCGTAGCCAATAGGGCCACGCTGCCGGTAACCCAAAACGTGCTGCTCAGCGTCGAACAATCAATGCTGAAACTGTCGGCCACCAATCTGGAAATCGCAATGACGACTTGGATCGGGGCTAGTATAGAAGAGGAAGGCTCGATTACCGTGCCGGCCCGCTTGCTAACGGAATTCGTCAACTCTCTGCCCAACGACCAAATCAACCTGACGTTGGACCAAGGGTCTGGCCTGCTGGAGATTTCCTCTGGCAACTCAAATGCTCATATCAACACCACCGACGCCTCAGAGTTCCCTCCGATACCAACGGTTGATGATGGCATTGCCGCTCAGATTGACCCGGTAATTTTGAAATCTGCCATCACCCGTGTTGCCTTCGCCGCCGCTACGGAGGAGTCTCGTCCAGTACTGACCGGGGTTGAGATGAAACTCGAAGGCAGCAAGTTCACCATGGCAGCTGCTGATGGCTTCCGTCTGGCCGTGCATCATGGAGCACTGCTCAACTCGGTTCCAGAAGAGACTAGCGTAATCATCCCGGCGCGCACTATGAACGAGTTGAACCGCCTCATTGGCGACCGAGATGAACCGGTTGAGATTCTGATGACCCCAGCCAAGGGACAGGTGATGTTCCGTGTGCAGGGTGGCGATAGAATCGAGATTGTGTCCCAGCTTTTACAAGGCACTTTCCCGAACTACGAACAGCTGATTCCCCAGAGTTACACAACGCGGGCAATCATGGACCTGCCAACAGTGCTACGATCCGCCAAGACAGCTTCCATCTTCGCCAGGGATGGCAGCAACATCATCAGGATGCACCTGATGCCCGCCGCCGCAGATTCGGAACCGCCCAAGGTGGAGATCTCTGCCCGGTCCGAAGAAGTTGGCGACAACAAGGACCTGGTAGACCTGGACGAGATTGAAGGCGCAGAAGGCAAGATAGCCTTCAACAGCCGCTACTTATTAGATGTACTAGCCGTACTGGAGAAGGGCAAGGTAGCTCTGGAAACCACCACGTCCTCCAACCCTGGCGTGTTTCGCCCCACCGACTCCGAAGACTACATCCACGTGGTCATGCCGATGTTCGTTCAATGGTGATAAACATTTAGCGATGAGACCGCGATTCGCCATATCGATCGAACCCCGGCTTCAAAAAGCAGAAACCCTTGGGATACGGCGGGATTCGCCTTCCGCCGTTTTGCGTCTCATGTGAAATCATATTCTGGTGGGTTTAAGACCTAATATCCCAAAGCCGGCAGCAGGACAGCGCCGCAAAGATATCGCCGCTTAAAAGCTCTATCGGTTTACCGCGAATTTCCCGCGGGTTAATCGTCAGTTTTGACGTAGGAGTCTCATAATTGCATCGACGTGGGAGGTGACCCATCTCCCATCGACCGGGT
>DUCU01000083.1:0-407 GCA_012959605.1 Dehalococcoidia bacterium
GCAACGGACTCCATGATGAAATCATCGTCACTGGAGAGGTCTCTGATAGCAAACTGGCGGAGTGGTACGCAGAAGCTGACTTGTTTGCCCTATTCTCCCGCTTTGAGGCGTTTGGGTTGGTGTTCTTAGAAGCTATGGCCCACGGCACGCCGGTGCTGACCCACGATGTTGGAGCAATCCGCGAGGTTCTGCTGCAAGGGGCCGTGGTAGTGCCCAAGTTTGATGCGGATGCGGCGGTCAACGAGCTGGTCCGGTTGGTCAATGACGACACCGTCCGCCGGGAGCTGGGCGCTCAGGCCCAGCGCTATGCCCTCTCCGAATTCACTTGGTCAGCAGTTGCCGAGAAATATCTAGAACTCTATCAACACTCCGGCACTGTAGCATGAACTACCTCTTCGGAAGCCGAG
>DUCU01000083.1:430-7452 GCA_012959605.1 Dehalococcoidia bacterium
AACGTGGACCGACAGGCTCTTGAAGACGGGGCACGCCAGATACTGTTGACCAACCTGCGGCAGGGCGTAGCAGACTGGAACGGCCAGAAATACAGCTTTGTTTGCCCCTCACTCACGGGCTATCCGTTCCAATGGTTTTGGGACTCGTGCTTCCATGCCATTTCCCTACTTCACTTGGACACGGAGCAGGCCAAGGCTGAACTTAGAACGCTGATGAGCGGCGCTTTGCCCAACGGGTTCATGCCCCACATAATCTTCTGGGAGATGGAGAAACAGCCGGATTTCCTGCGTCGAAATATCGTTGGCCAGACCGACCCGCACTACAGTTCCACCATGCAGCCGCCGATCATCGCCTATGCGGTGGAGCGGGTTTACCTTGCCACCGGAGACGAAGAATTCCGGGCCGCGGCGCTACCGGTGCTGGTCAATTTTTACCGCTGGCTTAGAGACACCCGAGATCCGGATAATGACGGCCTTATTGCAGTGATTCAACCGGAAGAAGCGGGTACCGACTGTTCACCGAAGTATGACGAAGCCTTGGGACTTACGGAGCTTTCCAACCAGGGATTCATCGCTTCCCTCAAAGAGATTTACCGGGCCTACGAGCTTTTTCGGGGTGATGACCAGAAGATTCTTGCCGCCGATCTGTTTCATGTTGAAGATGTGTTGGTCAACTCTATCTACGCCATGGGGATGCGGTCTTTGGCACGCTTGCTTGGTGATTCTCCGGAAGCCGCCGAGTTCAACCGAGAGGCTGACCGGACCATGGACGCCCTGCTGGACAAATGCTGGGACGAGGAAGCCGGGGCGTTCTTTGACCTGTCTGGTGTCGCCGAAAAACCGGTGCGAGTTGTGACGATTAGCTCTTTGATGCCATTAATTCTTGACGATCTACCCAGGCCGATAGTGGAGCGGTTGGTCAACGATTGGGTGACGTCACCCAATCATTTTTGGACGCCGTACCCGCTACCGTCAGTGCCGGCATCAGACCCCAAATTCATGCCCGGCGACCCCAAAGGGTTCATTTGGCGCGGCCCTTCCTGGATCAATACAAACTGGTTTTTATCCCACGCACTTCGGAACCACGGATACCATGAGTTGGCCGAAACAATCGTTGCCAAAAGTCTTGAGTGCATTGAGAAATCGGGCTTCAGGGAGTATTACCACCCGTACACTGCAGAGGGCCTAGGCGCACGGGACTTTGGTTGGTCCACGTTAATTTTAGATATGTAATCTGCTTGAGTAGAAAAAGAAAAGCGCCCCGAACATTCGAGGCGCTTTTTTATTGCCGGATTAACCTGGTTGGTTCGTCTAGTTTCTACGGGGTCGGAAGAGCCTGGATATGAATCCGGTTTCAGCCCGAGCTTCGGCCGCCGATTTACCAGACTCATAGTCATCGTCTTCTTCGTCTGTGAATAAAGGCAACCTTTCGTTGCCAGGTTGAACGCTGGACTCTTCATCCTCCCCGTTGTTGTTGGGGTCTGCGTAATCGGCAGCTACGGATCTGGCGAAATCATTTGAATTTCTTGGGGAAGCGCCTGAATTTTGCGGCGGGTCGTTTTGGTCGGAGTCGTATGAACTTTCTTGGCCGGCAGAATCAGGGCTGTCGCCCGACCGGGCGGAGATGGTCTGCTGCACCAACGGATGCTCTTGGTTCAGGTTGAAGGTTCGGCGGCGGCGGTTTTGGCCGGAGGTCTCATCGCGCCAGCTATGGTTGCCTTTCAGGAAGAACTCACCATCACTGAGGCTGCGCAGAATCTTGCTCACGTAGGTTCGGGAACTGGACTGGCCCCAACGGTGGGTGATATCGGCGTGCCCGGCTTCAAGTCCCTGCCCCAGGGCGTCGCAAATCTCGGAGACCAAGAAGTTGAAAGCCACGTGGCTGATGCCTTCCTGATTCTCGAGGGTGTTGGCCATGAAAATCAGGTCCGAGACCCGGTCCGCCAGCATGCCATCGTTCGGTTCTTCGGGCATGTCCAGGTTACTGATCGCTTCCTGAAGCGCCCTGGCCAATTCCAGATTGTCTCCAAAAGGTGAAACAGGCTCAGAGGGTTCTTCTGCCTGTTCTGTTGTTTGTTCTTCTGATCGGATTTCTTCCCGATCCCGGTCACTGCTGTAATGGTCGTTTCGGTCCTGCCAACCATTGGTCTGGTTGTCGTTTACCGATTCCGGATTTGATATCGGTTCGTAGTCATTTTCTGTGTCTTCGATGACTGAAGTGTCATCGATTTCAGAACTGGCGTGTCCCGGCGTGCGTTTTTCATCTTGTTGCCTGGAGCGTGGAAGACGACCACGGCGGCGTCCCGGCCGGGAGTTGGAGCCACCACCGGAGAAGGTAGCTTCTGTGGCGCCCTCTGGAATGTCCTCATCGGACATGATTGCCCAATCGACTAGGCCGGCGGTGATCAGCCGGATATTGCCGTTCTGGGCCACGCGAGCCATCAGGCGTTTGAAGCCGGTGTAGCCCAGCTTCTTCTCGTCAAATTCTGGGAAGCGACGCACCAGGCGCTGCTTGATCGAGGTCAACAGCGGGTTGCCACCAGCTTTTCGCTCGTCCCGGATTATCCCTTCAATGGCCGTGATGATGTCTTGCAGGTCGCCACCGGACGGGCTGGGCGCCGGTGCATCGGCTGCTGGCATGCTGGGGGTGACTGGTTCGGAGGACGGCGGCGGATCAACGTCTACGTCATAGAGGATAAGTCCATCTACCTGGTCAGCCAGGCGGCGTGAAGTGCTCCAAGAAACACCGACTACCATCACGTGTTTGCCCATGGTTCTCAGGGCGTTGACCACGTGGATGAAGTCTGAGTCTCCAGATACCAGAACGTAGGTGCCGATGTTTGGATAGGTATGAGCGACTTCGATACAGTCGGCGGTCATCTTGACGTCGACGCTGTTCTTGATGCGTCCAGTGCGCATGCCGTTGGCATTCATCGCGCCTGGGGAAGGGGCTCTGGTGGGCACAAATACCGGTTCAATACCGGCTGCATAAAGGGAGGGAGGGTCGTTCAAAAATTGACTGGCGCCCCTGAGTTCTGGCGCTCTTGTAACCCAGTCCGCGTAGGCCTTGGCAATCACTACGCGACCGTGGTTCGAAATTTCTTCTTTTAGAGCGGAGATGTTGGGGGTACGGTTGCCGACGGCCAGGCTAATTTTGAAGTTTTCCCAGTCGATGAATAGGGCTAGGTCCGTGCCATGGTTGGGGTTGTTCTGCATGCAGTAATACGTCCCGGTGGCCTATTTTAGGCTCACTGAAGTGTGTATCTACTAGTTTAGAGTGCCACCAAGGTGGAGTCAAGAAATCATGCCTGATCAAGTGTTGAACGACGCATTTTTTCGGGCCGTTACGACTGGGTGGCCACAATCATAAACATCGTGCATCAGTGGATGCGGGTTTCTTAAAGTGAAAGCCGGTGTAAAATGGGCCAGGCTCTTGGTTAAATAATTAACCAGCAATAAATTCAGAGGTGCACCAATGGCAGATCGACCCCTCAGGCTAGAAGGCAAAGTGGCAATCGTGACAGGCGCGGGATCCAGCGGAGAAGGAGTGGGAAACGGCAAAGCTGCGTCCATCCTGTTTGCCAGGGAGGGGGCCAAGGTTCTTTTGGTGGACTTCCAGGAGAATCGGGCGCGAGAGACCCTGGAAATCATCCAGAAAGAGGGCGGTGTTGCGTCCACACTCCAGGGCGATATGACCAGTCTTGAGGACTGCGAACGCATGGCCGCCACTGCCATGGAGCTTTACGGCCGCATAGACATACTGGACAACAATGTCGGTATCTCCCAACGCGGCACGGTGGTTGAGGTCAGTGAAGAGGACTGGGACAAAGTGATGGCCGTGAACCTGAAGACCATCATGCTGGCCAGCAAGGCCACTATCCCCCATATCATTTCCAGTGGTGGTGGCGGAGCGATTATCAACATCGCATCTATCGCGGGGCTCCGGGCCCACAGTAGCACGCCGTACAGCGCGTCGAAGGCCGGGGTGATCGGGCTGACGTTCTCCATGGCCGCCGACCACGCCGGCGACAACATCAGGGTGAACGTCATTGCCCCTGGCCTTGTCTACACCCCCATGGTGGCCCCGAGGATGAATGACGATCTGCGCCAGTTCCGTTCCGATGCCGCCCCGTTGAAGTCGGAAGGCACCGCTTGGGACGTTGGCTACGCTGCGCTATTCCTGGCCAGTGAAGAAGCTCGCTGGATCACTGGAATCTGCCTGCCGGTAGATGCCGGACTAACTTCAGTGCATCCTGGCACCTATACACCTATGAACCAGCAGACACGATATTAGCCGGAACATCGTGCCCTCACCCCAGCCCTCTCCCGACGCGGGAGAGGGAGATTTTCCTCGAATGACTCAAGAAACAAAAAGCCCCTTCTCCCTTTAGGGGGGAAGGCTGGATCC
The DNA here is from genome assembly GCA_012959605.1 of Dehalococcoidia bacterium. Lineage (GTDB taxonomy): Bacteria > Chloroflexota > Dehalococcoidia > Lucifugimonadales > UBA3495 > UBA9611. The sequence continues at coordinate 4,839 of DUCU01000083.1, forward strand.
GACGAAGTCGGAGATGGGGGTGAAATATTCCCCATCAACACATTTATCGCGGCCAGACCATTTAAACATCGTCAACTAGCAAAGGAGCCTCACCATGCGTCTAGAAGGAAAAGTAGCTCTCATCAGCGGCGGCAGCCAGGGGATGGGCGCATATGAGGCCGAGTTATTCGTCCAGGAAGGCGCCAAGGTTGTGGTTGGAGATGTGCGCGAAGATGAGGGCCGCGTGTTGGTAGAGAAGATCGCCGAAGGAGGAGGGGATGCAGTCTTTGTGCGTCTGGACGTGACTAGCGAGACTGATTGGTCGGCCGCGGTGCAGGAAGCAGTAACCCGCTACGGCAAGCTGGATGTGCTGGTGAATAACGCCGGAGTCAGCGCCCGGGGCAGCATTGAAGAAACCTCGGTGGAGGATTGGGACCGGGTCATGGATATCAACGCCAAGGGCGTGTTTCTGGGCACTCGCACCGCCATCCCCGAGATGCGGAAGGGCGGCGGCGGTTCCATCATCAACATCTCGTCCCAGTTGGGGCTGGTGGGCATGGGCGAAAGCAGTCCCCAGTATCAGGCGTCCAAGGGCGCGGTCCGCATCTTTACCAAGTCGACGGCCATCCAGTATGCCGCCGAGGGCATCCGCGCCAACTCAGTACATCCAGGTCCAGTGATCACGCCCATGACCGAGGCGAGGCGATCTGATGCCGAGGTGCAGAAAATGATGATCTCCCGAATACCGTTGGGCCGGTACGGCGAGTCTGCAGACGTGGCCTATGGAGTGCTGTACCTGGCATCTGACGAGTCATCTTTCGTCACCGGAAGCGAACTGGTCATCGACGGTGGTTGGACGGCCCAGTAGGTCAAGCAAGTGCAAAAACCCGCTCATGGTGAGCCTGTCGAACCACCCAAGCTCTAGTTCGACTGCTGCTGGCCCTTCAACAAGATCACCATGAGCGGTATGCGCGGGGTTGCTTAGAGAGAGCCCAGCCCTACGGATTCCACTAGACGGTGGAACTCCCCCTGCGTTTCTTCATTGGGGTTGGGGCCGGGATGACGGACTTTGGAACACTCTATGAATCCACGGCTCTTCAGGGCGTACTTGCGGATGCCCACGCCGATGCCCTCTTGGAACTCGAATAGCATCAGTGGCAGAACTCGGGCAAACAGCTCTTCAGCTTTTTCGTTATCGCCTTCAGCCATCAGCCGGCAGATATCCACCAAGACCTCGGGATAGGCAAAACCAGTCATGGCTCCGGCTGAACCACGGGCCAGTTCCTCCAGCAAGAACACGCCTCCCAGCCCGCCAAAGATGGGCATCTTATCTCCCACCAGCTTGCGGATGGCCGAGATTTTGGGCGGAGTGGGCGGGTCTTCCAGCTTCAAATACTGGGCGGCGGGGACGCGGTTGTTCAGGTCGGCGATGAACTCCGGGGACATGTGCACGCCGGATGTGGACGGATAGTCCTGCACCACGATTGGTATATCGATGGCATCCGCCAGCCTGGAATAATAACCGATTACTGCTTCCGGGTTGGGCTTGCCCATGGGTGGCGGTGAGACCATCACGGCAGCAGCGCCCAATGTCTGCGCTTCCTTGCTGCGTTCGATGGCGGCGATAGTGCTGCCGGCGGTGGTGCCAACGGTTACTGGGAGACCTTCAGAATGCTGGATCACCTGCTCAGCAAGTTGGTAACGCTCGCCGTCGGTCAGTCGGGCAGCCTCGCCAGTGACGCCCAAGCAGACCATGCCTTCGCAGCCTGAGGAGACGGCCTTGTCGACCAGATTGCCCAGGCCGGGCAGGTCAATGCTCTCATCTTCGTGGAATGGGGTGGCCAGCATCCAATGGACCCCGGAAAACTTCTCAGCCATACAAAACCTCAATTTGAATTGTTCAGGAACCTAATATCAGCCGAGAATATTCTACACGCTGTTAGAGCGCTCCAGCTAAGCGGATGGAGCCTCCGTCTGGGCTTTGACTCGATAAGACCCGGGAGCAGACCCAACCTCTCTTCGAAAGGCGCGTTTCAAGGCATCATCAGACTGATACCCTAACTTTTTTGCTACTTCTCCCAAGCTCAAATCGGCGGCACGGTTGAGAAATTGATGCATGAGATCAATATGTTCGATCGTGACGGCGCTTTGACTTTGTATGGGCTCTCTGGATCGGGCGCAGACTGGCTGGAGCGCTACAAACTTCTGATCAACGACGGCAAAACCATTGTGGCGAGCCCTCACAAGGTCTACGGCCCAGAGAACAACGACATCGTCCTGCAACTGCGGAAGCGCAATATAAGCAAAGTTATTCTGGCGGGCATGTCAGCCATCCTTTGTGTGGAGGCTCACATGCGAACACTGCTGGAGCAAGGTTTTGAGGTTGCAGTGGTGAAAGACGCAACTGCTGGCGCTAAGCATCCGGACTTGGGCGACGGCTACCAAGCGGCGCTGGTCAATTTTGGATATATGGGCAACGCAGTGCTGACAACTGACGAGGCCGTATCAGCCATGGCGTAACGTCCTGAACAATTCCAGAAAACAGATGCTCCTCTATTCTTTGCTAACTGAGGCAAGGATAGGGGAGCATTCTTCGGTTTTGGAACAAGCCAGTCGCCTAGGAACGGTCACGGCC
>DUCU01000083.1:7518-17312 GCA_012959605.1 Dehalococcoidia bacterium
GCGTTGTTTGGCTACCTGGGTGCCGCCGATCTTTAATTCGCCGTTGAGATATGGGTTTCCAGAATGCTGTTCTCGGAAGTCGTCCCAGGCGCTAGTGCCGCGGGCCATGAAATCTTTGATGAAGTCATATAGGGCAACGTAGGTAACGTCATGGGTTGGCCTAGGCATCCACGCTAGGTTGATGCCTAATGCCAGCAATTCATCATTGGAAAGAGCTGGATTCATGTATCCCTGCATTATTGAGAATGGTCCGTCCACGGCGTCGCGGGCTCTTTTCACTTCGTCCACGGAGCGTGGTGCTGTGAGTTGTACCCAATCAACCTCGGCTTCTGCTTTGTAGGCCTTCATCCTGACAAGCGCTTCTTCAAATCCACCGTTGGCTGATTCAGCAACGTAGCACTGGGCCATGACTACAAAATTAGGATCCAGTTCACGCTTGCAGTCTACTGCGGCCCGGTATCTGGTCAACACTACGTCCAAGGATTGGACTTCCATCCCTGCAGTTCCGGTGCCTCGTTTGCCTTCTATAGGTTGGTCGTCGATGCGGACACCGGCGATGCCTTCTTTGATGCAGTCTTCGATCATCCGGCGGACGGCCATGATGCCGCCGTGGCCCGTGTCACCGTCCAAGATCACCGGAAAATTGACCGAGCGGGCAATCCATCCGGCGATTTGGACGCACTCGTTCAACGTCGCGGTGCCCACGTCTTCCATCCCGGTGTAGGACCCAACCACGCCACTGGTCCCAACGAACCCCACCTCAGCACCCGCTGCCTCCATCACCCGCGCCAAAGAAGCGGAAGGGGGATGCAACACCGTAGCAACCTGACCCTGCCGATGAATCAATTCCTGCAATCTAACCGTAGCATCCAAAAAAGGCATACTCAAAAATCTCCAAAAAACTAATTGGCCACCACCTCCCAACAATGCAAGAACACTTGTCCACCGAAGGTATTTGGGTGCAGGCTCAGCCTGCCTGCCTAGGGGGTTAGGAGGATTTTGCCGGTGGTCTCTCTGCCTTCCAGTTGGCGGTGGGCTTCCACAGCGTCAGCCAACGGCAGAGTCAGACCAATGTGTAATTTCAGCTCGCCCGACTGCACCCAGCCTAAGACCTCTTGTGCCCGCTGGAGTAACTCGTCGCGAGTGGCCGTGTAATCGCCCAAGCTGGGACGAGTTAGGTACAGCGAGCCATTCTGCAGGGAACGAGTATTAGTGTCGGTCACCGCGCCGCCAGCTTGCCCGTAAAGGACCATGTAACCTCGACGGCCCAGGCACTTGAAACCCTTCTCGAAAGTGGTCTGGCCCACGGCGTCCAATACCATGTGCACGCCCTGGCCGTCGGTAGCCTTTCTGATTTCCTCTTCAAAATCCTGCTGGGTGTAGAGGATCGTTTGGTCGGCACCAGCGTTGGTTGCCATCTCGGCTTTGGCTTCCGTTGAGACCGTGGTGAAAACATGAACGCCCAGGCGCTTTAGCAACTGGATTAGGAGCAGTCCCATCCCACCTGCCCCGGCGTGGACTAAAACCTTGTCGCCAGGGTTGAGTCGGGCAATACCAAAGACCAAAAAGTGGGCGGTCATGCCTTGGAGCAGTGATGCAGAGCCGGCGGCAAAGTCCATGGCATCCGGTATGCGAACCAACAACCATGACGGCACGGCTTGGCGTTCGGCGTAGGAGCCGGTGTGCATGGCATAGGCCACGCGGTCGCCAACTACCACCTCTGTGACGCCTTCACCAATAGCGGTGACAACGCCGCAGGCCTCACGGCCCGGAGTCCATGGGAAGTTGGCTGGTGGATTGGTGCCCTTGCGACTGGAGACGTCGGTGTAATTGACGCCGATGGACTTGAGGTCAACTACTGCTTGGCCGGGCCCTGCCGTTGGCTCTGGAACCTCTTCCAGCTTTAGAACTTCGGGCCCGCCGATCTCGTATACGCGTATCGCCTTCATGTTGGTCTCCATTGAATTTTCAGGTTAATTTTCAGGTAACTCCCAGCCGCAGACGCCCTGGGGATTTGTGGGCAAGGTTACAGGAAGTGAAGGCAGTGGGGAAGGATGACCGGGGACAGAATTAGCAGGGGTTAACAAAAGAGAAGGGGAAATAAGAAAGAAAAAGAACGCGGGTTTCAATTACCGTCGAGGGGCCGCAAAATTGAGGGAAGGGGATCCATCAATCTTATGGCCCGCTCGTCCAGAGGGAAGGAGATGACGGTTACGAGCCGTCTAATTTCTTGTTTAGCTGCCGCTAATCTGCGGCTACCAGTTCCGGTATGGGTTCTGTTACAGCCGAACGCAGGTCACGCAACCGGTCCCGCATTACGCGTATCCATCTTGGGCCACGGCCAACCATCTCTGCAATCTCGCGTACTTTTAGACCTTGGACCAGATGGCGAATCACCTGCTGGTTTTTGTTCCACCAACGTTCTTCGTTGGACTTGGTATCAGCAAGAACAGGGTTTAGATGACGGGCCGACCGTCTGATTTTGGGCGGTTTCAACTCCGAGGCCGAACTGTCGGCAGTTACAGGCCGTCGAATCTCCACCGGTTCAAGCTGTAAGTCCAATGTCGATATTTTTGGGTAATATCGATTGCCACACTGGAAGCAACCCCATTCGTCATAGCTCAGTGTCAGATCGCCGCCGTATTTTCCGCATCCCTTGAATTTTACAACATTTTTTTCACACCTCTTTGGCCACGGGAGTAACCGGTTCCTTGTTTCATTGTTGCATCTACCAGTTAACGCTCATCACAGAGTTCAGACCATGACGATGGACACAGGTGTTATGTGAGCCTAGTCACAATTCCGGGCTGTTTTGGGATGTGTGGAAAGTGGCGATAATGAGCCTGCGGGCGGGCGGATAAGTTTACTTTGCGGGCCTGGTATGGTTTATTAGAGCACGAATGACTGTCCGCTAGAGCTGGTGGTTTTCCGGTGGTTCATAACGGTTCAGGGCAATAATTTGGTAACGATTAGGGAGCAACTGACGCTATGAGTTTCGAGATGATAAAGATCGACCAGGTGGATAGGGTGGCCATCGTGACGTTGAACCGGCCAGAGGTTCTAAACGCATTGAACCTGCAACTGGTGCGGGAGTTGGACGAGTTTGTGACAGAGGCCGAAGAAGATGATGGCATCGGCGCCATTGTCATCACCGGCGCCGGAGAACGGGCATTCTCCGCGGGCGCAGACATCCATGAGAACCGAGAGAATTCCGACGAAGATCGCGCTGCCGGAGCGGCAAAACGGGCCGAATACAGCTGGCATCTGGCCATCTCTTCCAAGCCGATTATTGGCGCAATCAATGGTCTCTGCTACGGCGGCGGAACGGTCATGGCCACCGGCTTAGACTTTCTTATGGGCTGCGAAAAAAGCAGCTTCCGGTTCTTGGCGGTCAACTACGGACAGTTGAATGCCACCTGGAGCCTGCCGACCATGGTTGGTTGGCCCAAGGCCAAGGAACTGCTTTACAGCGGACGCGAAGTATTTGCCGATGAGGCCTATCACATTGGCCTGATCAACCACCTGGTACCATCCGGAGATTTGATCGACCGGACAGTAGAAGTAGCGGCCGGCATCGCCAAAAACCGATCCGATGGTGTGGCCAACATCAAGTCTTTGTTAATCGAGCAAACCGGTGAGGCACTTGAGACCCAGTTCCAGACCGAGATTGAAGGTAGGAAGGGCCGCTTCAAAGGACTATCCGTTGAGGACGGATTCAAAGACTTCTTGTCTCGCAAGGGACGCAAGCCCCGCGTTTCCTAAATCGCGTATGTCCTGAGTTTTCAGGAGTATTTCCAGGCTTGAACACTTAATGACCTCCGGTTGATTACCGGAGGTCGTTTTCATTACTGACGTTTATCTTGTGCCGCCCTGTTACCTGGAGTAGAGTAGGTTCCCTTGAAGATACGGCGAGTTCCGATGTTGAGTTGCTCCGGCGGGCCGGAATCCAAGTCGGACTTTGACTCTGGTTTGCTCGATTACTGCATTGATAGACCCATCAACCATCCGAAACATGAACCCTCGCGCAGTGGCCTTACGATTTGGACTGCCCATTGTCGTTTTCTTAGCGGTGCTTCTGGCCCCCAACCCTGACGGGCTCACTGATCAAGGTCAACGCGCCTTGGCCGTGATGGCGGCGGCGGTGGTGCTTTGGGCTATGGAGACGCTGGATATAGCAGTCACTGGCATGGTCGGCATAGTTGCCTTGATTTTGGTAAAAGGCGTAGATGACGCGAGCGTGGCGTTGTACGGTTTCTCCCAACCGGTCACCTATTTCTTGGTCGGCATTCTCACCCTAGGACTGGCGGTGCACCGTTCCGGCCTGGCAGAACGCATGTCGGTCTACTTGATTCGGTTCGCCAAGGGCAACCCCAAACTGCTCTACGTGCAGATGCTGGCCGCGTTTGCCGGTCTAACATTTGCCCTACCCTCCGCCAGTACTCGCGGCGCCATCATGGTGCATGTGTACGAGCAGGTGATGGAGCGTTGGGGCGTACAGAAGACCGACCCCCTGAATAAAGCGGTCATGATGGCTATGGGCGGGCTGAACCGTTTGGGCTCCACGGCGCTGCTGGCCGGCGGCATCACTCCGGTAGTGGCCTCGGCTCTAATCGCCGACTTTGGCGGAGTCAGTGATTTCTCATGGACCCAGTGGTTCATCCTGATGGCCGTGCCCTTTTACCTCATCCTGATCTTTGGCGGAATTCTGGTCTACTTCATGTTCCGATCGGGATTCACCCTGCCCGAGGGCGCAAACACGGCCGCCCTAGAGCCAGGGCCGATACAGGGCAAAGAAATCAGGGCCGGTCTCATTGCCCTTGGCACAGCGTTGCTTTGGTTCACAGACTTTGCTCACGGTCTGCCACCGGTGGTGCCTGCTCTCATCGCCATGATGGTGATTCTGCTACCGGGAATTGGCCTGCTCACTTGGCGCGAATTCGAGACCAACATGGGTTGGACCAACTTCTTTGTCATTGCTTCGTCGTTGTCTTTGGCCAACGCGCTGATCGTCAGTGGGGCAGCTGCGTGGTTCGCTCACACCTTGGTGGGAAGCGTGGAAGGCCTGCGCGACCACCCGACTCTGATGCTGCTGGCCATGTCTGGCGCAGCCGCATTGGTGCGTGTCGTGATGCCCAACATATCGGGCTATCTGTCGTTCATCATCCCGGTGGCCATGTCTACCGGTGCGGCGCTGGGCCTTAACCCGGTGGTCTGCGGCTTGGCAGTGGTGGTTGTGGGAGACTCTGTGGTCTATTATCCGGCCAGCGCCACCGCCAGTGTGTTCATCTACCAGCGAGCGGAGATTCGGGCGGCAGACGTGGTCAAAATGGGCATTGCGATGACTGGGATTGCCATTGGCGTGCTGTTCATCATTGTTCTACCGTACTGGAGCCTGGTGGGCGAAAGCCTGACCCCCTAACCTCTAACTGACTCGACTTTCGAGAGGCCGATATGAGCGCTTCCGATGGCAACTTTGTCCCTCCCCTAGGACAACGCAGTCTCACGCCAAACGTCATTGCCCCGGACGGTTCAGAGATACGCTTCTCGGTGGATGCCAGCCAGGGCGCAACAAAGAGCAGCGTCGTTGAGGTCACCCTGGCCCCAGGAGAGGTAACCCGCCCCGTCCGCCACCAGACGGTTGAGGAGATTTGGCACGTTCTGGAAGGGGCAGGACAGGTTTGGCGGTGCCCACCTGGAGTTCCGCCGGAGACTGTTACTGCAGTCTCTGTATCTACCGGTGACGCACTGGTTATCCCAACCGGCTGGGCCTTCCAATTCGCCGCAGACCCCACCACACCGTTCCGCTTCCTGTGCCACACAACACCACCCTGGCCGGGAGAAAACGAGGCAGTGCCTCTGGAGTACGGCGGGCTGGGTGATGCGACGGTTTAGGGGCATAGTTTGCCCTGGCAGTCACGGAAACTTGACAATATTTTTTTGAGAGTCCTATACTCGGATTTACAAACGAATATGTTTAAAGGCTAGGAAGGGGAGTAGTAGTCTTCCAGCGGAGCAAAGCGAGCCGGGTTTGGTGTGAGCCGGTACTCTGAGCAGAAGAACGAATGGACCCTGGAGCTGTAGGCCGATTGCCATCCCGACTGAGTCGAAGATGGGGCTAGGCTGTGACGGTTGGGCGTCGTTAAAGGTCCACGGCACGAGGGCAATAGTAGACCAGGGCCCTCCCGCCGATTGAGAAGCCGGAATAACCCCGTCTACAAATGTGGTGCCGTCGGCAAAATAGGGTGGCAACACGATTAGACTCGTCCCTTGTTGGGAACGGGTCTTTTTTTATTGGAAATTTTGGCAAATCAGCATTATTCAGGTCGGGAGTGAATAAGATGGGCAATTGGCGATGCTGCAACTAGGCAATTCTTAAATCTATTCAATTTAGGTCACGCGCTAAAACCGGGGACTAGGAGCAGCAAGATGTACATACCGACATTGGAACAAGTTAAACAAATGACCGGCCAAGGTAACCTGGTGCCGGTTTTTCGATCAATCAACGCGGATCTGGAAACACCGGTTTCCGCCTACCTGAAGGTGGCCCAGGGGCAGTATTCGTTCCTGCTGGAGAGCGTTGAAGGCGGGGAGCGAATCAGCCGCTACAGCTTCATTGGCACGGACCCATACAAGGTGGTCAAAACCGGGGCTAAAGAAAACCTGGGTGAGATAGACCCGCTCACTCCGGTTCAAGAAGAGATGGATCGGTTTCAACTGGTCCCGGTAGAGGGTTTGCCCGGTTTCCACGGCGGCGCTGTGGGCTACCTGGCCTACGACACCATCCGCTACTTCGAGCCCAGGGTGCCAGAGATGCCGGAAGACCCGGTGGGCGTGCCGGAGTCGGTGTTCATGTTCTGTGACACCCTCTTGGTGTTTGATCACATACGGCACGACATCAAAGTCGTCAGTCACGTCTACCTAAACGGCGACATCGACGGCGCCTACGCGGAAGCCACGGGCAAAATTGATGAGATGGTCAGACGCCTGTCCAAGCCATTGGTACTGCCTCCGGAACTGGGGTCTGACAACGGTAGTAAGCTGAACCACAGCGAAATAGAGTCCAATTTCACACCGGAGAATTACACCAAGGTCATTGAAAAATGCGTGGAATATGTCCACGCGGGCGATGTGATTCAGGTGGTGAACTCGCAGCGTTTCTCACGCCGGACTGAGGCGCATCCATTCCAGATCTACCGGTCGCTGCGCAGCATTAATCCCTCGCCGTATATGTACTACCTAAACTTGGACGAGTTCCAGATAGTTGGTGCTGCAATCGAGACCGTGGTCACGGTGCACGGTGGCCGCGCTGCCACCCACCCCATCGCCGGCACCAGGCCCAGGGGCGTGACCCCAGGCGAGGACGACGCCAACGAAGCCGAGTTGAAGGGCAGCGAGAAGCAACGGGCCGAGCACATCATGTTGGTGGACCTGGGTCGCAACGACATTGGCCGTGTTAGTAAACCTGGCACAGTCACGGTCACCCAGTTGATGGACGTTGAAAAATTCTCCCACGTGATGCATCTGGTCTCCCATGTTGAGGGCGACCTCAGGGACGGTATGACTTCGTATGACGCCCTGCGGTCCTGCTTCCCGGCCGGCACAGTGTCGGGCGCGCCCAAAATTCGGGCGATGGAGATTATCGCTGAGGTTGAAGGCCAAAAGCGCGGCCCCTACGGCGGCGCGGTGGGCTACTTTGGCTACTCCGGAGATATGGACACCGCGTTGGTACTGCGCACGGGCGTCTACAAAGACGGCGTGATGTTCGTACAGGCGGGCGGCGGAATCGTGGCCGACAGCGTCGGGGAAGATGAGTTCCAGGAGACCCGCCATAAGGCTGGAGCCCTAATGCGGGCCATTGATCTTGCGGAGGGCGCGGACTAAGCAACCCCCTAGATAACTATTAGCAAATAACAGGAGAATCAAAATGTTGAAGTCATTTTTTCACACAGGTTTTGTAGTCAAAGATATCGACACCTCGGCCAAGTTCTATACCGAAGTGTTGGGAATGCGGATGGGCGAACGCTTTGAGCGTGAGGGGGCCTTTGTTGAACAAGTCCTTGCCTTCCCAGGCGCGCACATAGACCGCGCGATGCTAGACAAGGGTGAAGGCCACAAACTGGAGTTGGTCCAGTATCTCAACCCAACCAGTGGTAGCCCCACTGTCAACCGGAACGACCTTGGCGCTGCGCATCTAGCATTTTTCGTAGAAGACCTCGACAAGTTTTACGTTGAAACGTCACAGAAGGGTCTTAAGTACAACAACCCCCCGACACCTGCGACCGACGACCACGGCAAGGTTTTGATGAAAGCCTGCTACGCTCAGGACCCCGATGGCAACTGGCTGGAGTTCGTGGAGATCTTCTAATTTCATATAACTCTAATCAGATTAAATCGAGGTAACGACCATGCTTTTAATGATCGACAATTACGACAGCTTTACCTACAACCTGTACCAGTATCTCTGCGAGCTGGGCGCAGAGGTTGAGGTGGCCCGCAACGACAAAATCTCGTTGGAAGAGATTCAGGACATGTCTCCGGAGGGGATAATAATCTCGCCGGGACCGTCCACTCCACTGGAGGCGGGAATTTCCAACGACGTGATACGCCATTTTGGCCCCAACACACCCACTCTGGGCGTTTGCCTAGGGCACCAGTGCATCGGCTATGTCTATGGCGCCAAGGTAGACCGGGCGGACGAGATTCGCCACGGCAAGACCTCCATGGTCAACCACAACGGCGCTGGGGTCTTGGCTGGACTGCCAAACCCGTTTGAGGCTATCCGCTACCACTCGTTGGTGGTCTATCCGGAGACCATGCCCGACACATTAGAAGTTACCGCCACCACCGGAGATGGCCTGATAATGGCGCTGAGACACAAGGAACACCCGATTGAGGGAGTCCAGTTCCACCCCGAGTCCATTCTGACCCCGGACGGGAAACACTTGCTGCAGAATTTCTTGGACAAAGTCAGCGCAGCAGCCGCAGTTTAGTTGAATGGGAGTTGAATAGGAGCAAATCAGTTGGATATTAAAGAAGCGGTCAGCACGGTTGTCTCGGGCGATTCGCTGTCGATGGACGAAGCGGCATTGGTCATGCGGCAGATAATGTCGGGTGAGGCTACTCCTGCGCAGTTGGGGTCGTTCTTGACCGCCCTCAGTCTCAAGGGCGAGACAAACGAAGAGATTGCCGGCATGGCCACAGTCATGCGGGAGTTCTCCCTGCGGGTCAACGTGGATGGCATGTTGGTGGACTCTGTGGGCACCGGAGGCGACGGACTGAACACGTTTAACATCTCCACGGCCGCGGCGTTCGTCGCCGCCGGTGCTGGACTTAAAGTCGCCAAACACGGCAACCGGGCGGCCTCAGGCACCTGCGGCAGCGCGGACGTGCTGGAAGAACTGGGCGTCAAGATCGAGCTTTCGCCCGAGGGTGTGGAACGGTGCATCAAGGAAAGCGGCATTGGCTTCATGTTCGCCCAAGCCTTCCACCCAGCCATGCGCCACGCGGGGCCGGTGCGCCGGGAGATCGGTATCCGCACCGTGTTCAACATCCTGGGGCCACTGACAAACCCCGCTGGAGCGCAGTCCATGCTGGTGGGGGTGGCCTTCCAGGAACTGGGCCAGAAGATGGCCGACGTTTTGCGTCTACTGGACACCCAACATTCAATAATTGTCCATGGCGACGGTGGGCTTGACGAGATGACCCTCTCGGGCGATACGTTGGTGTGGGAAGTCAACCAGGGCCAAGTAAGCAATTGGACACTGTCTGTGGCCGACACGGGCCTGCCAGTCACG
>DUCU01000084.1 GCA_012959605.1 Dehalococcoidia bacterium
AAGAGACGCTTGAGTTTCCAGGCGCTACGTTGTTGGCGGGGCTATTCGACATCCACACCCACACCAACATGCCCGGAGACGGCAGGACCGGCGAGCAAATGAACCTGGATGACAATGACGAGGTTCGCCTACTGCGATCAGCCAAAAACGTCACCGCCGCTGTGGCTTCTGGTGTGACCACAATGTGCGACTGCGGCTCTTGGAATCGAACCGGGTTCGCCCTCAAAGAAGGTTTGGCAGAAGGCTTGGTGGAAGGACCGAGGGTCTTGGTCTCCGGCCCGCCCCTTACGGTGACTGGCGGCCACCTCTATTACATGGGTGGCGAAGCTGACGGTGTGGCTGAAGTTCGGAAGATGGTCCGCAACCTAGTCAAACAAGGAGCCGACTTCATCAAGATTGCCGCCTCCGGTGGCAGCACATCGACTAGTGATCCCTACCGCGCTGCCTACTCTCTTACCGAGTTGACGGCCATCGTGGATGAAGCCCACAACCGCGGCCGATCGGTGTTGGCCCACTGCCGCTGTACCGACGCCATTAACGCTGCTCTGGACGCTGGAGTTGATGCGATTTTGCACTGCTCCTTCTACGACAATAACGGCCTGTACCGGTTCGACCAGAAAACTGCAGACCGACTGGCTGCCTCTGAGGTTTTCTTGAACCCAACTATGGGACTGGGCCGCGCCAACCGAAACCGACTACTCGGCCTCAAGAGCGAACGCGGCCTCACAGCAGACGAGGAAGAACGACTAGAGCGTTCCACAGTATCCGGCGACAACTCCCTTGCCCAGTTCAGCGCCCTGGTTAAAGCAGGAGTGAAGCTGGTTGGTGGGTCTGATTGCGGTTGGAGCTATTATCCCTTCGGAGATTTCCAGGGCGAAGTCATGTCGCTCCACGAAGCCGGGCTATCTCGCATTGATGCGATACACGCCGGGACCCGCAGTCCAGCGCTGGCCCTTGGTATCGGCAGTTCCATCGGCACCGTGGAAGCTGGCAAAGAAGCCGACCTGCTGGTGGTCAATGGAGACCCAACCAATGACCTCGAGCACCTGCGAGACGTGGCCGCCGTATTCAAGGGCGGAGCCATCGTTGCCTCCGCAAAAGAACGCCTGGCGCTGGGTTAGCGGGATGCACCATTGGGAAGTAGGCGGGCCGATCAACATCAGTTGGCCGGATCACAACGTGCCCGAGCGCGAATACACTATTGTCGAGGTGGAAAAGCTCGGCCAGGTCTTTCGCAGTCGTGTGACCAATGGCAAGAAAGAAGGCGGCTTTTTAGTCGTTTTCGACTGCCCGGAAGTGGTCTTGGAAATGCTGGCTGAGAAGGCCACCCAGGTTTTGGGCTTCAAGGTCATCGTTTCCAACCTCCGATGTAGTATCGACGGAAATGTGCTCCGAAGTTTCGATTACGAGTGGTATCCCACGCCAGAGTTCGCCGACCGCCCTAGCGACCTAGCCCGCACCATCTCAGAGGCGTTGGAAGGGATGCGGACTACCAACTGAGAGAGTGGTTCGGACAAGGGTAAGTGGACTTACTCTGTAGTGGAATGTATTATTGTGTCCGTTAAACTTGCCCACGCTAGGTGGGTCACCAACAGGAGTAAATCATGAAGAAAGTAACCATGAGCAGCGTAGAAAAAACCAAGGCTCCGATGACCGGAGGCCTGATGACTGGAACACAGGTGTGGCGTCAGGCCATTTTGAACCCGGACGACAGCACCAACTTCAACTTCGCCATCGTGGCTTTTGACGCTGGTTCCAGGAACAAGTTCCACAAGCACTCAGGCGACCAGATACTAATCGTCACTGAGGGCACCGGCATCGTTGCCAACGACACCGAGTCCCTGACCGTCACTGAGGGCGACGTAATTGTCATCCCCGCCGGCGAGAACCACTGGCACGGCGCACCCGATGCCACTTCCATGGCCCACATCACCGTCACCGTGAAGGGAAGCGAAACTGAGCAGACCGAAGCTTAGGGCCCTTCGCCCAGTCAATGGCAAGATAATAGTCTCGGAGATGTTTTCTGTCTCCGGGACTATTTTTATTTGTCACTCTGGAGTTCGCCGAGCACTTATATGACGTGCAAAGTCCTGGCTAATGCCAGACTGGGATTAGTGGACTTACACGAGGGTCGAATGTATTATTATGTCCGTTAAATTTGCCCGCCTCAGTCGGGTTAATAGCAGGAGTAAACCATGAAGAAAGTAACTATGAGCAGCGTAGAGAAGACAAAAGTCGAGATGAGCCCCCTGGGCTCAGGCGGTTTGTTTACAGGCGCACAGGTCTGGGCCCAGGCTATTTTGGAGTCAGATGACAGCAGCGATTTTAGCTTCGGTATCAGAGACTTTGATGCAGGTACGAGGACCAAGTTCCACAAGCATTCTGGCGACCAGATATTGATCATCACCGATGGTACCGGCAGTGTTGGCACCGACGACGAGACCGTGATTGTCGTCGAAGGTGATGTCGTTATCATTCCCGCCGGTGAGAACCACTTCCACGGCGCACCCAACGCCACTTCCATGGCCCACATCACCATCCAGAAGAAGGGCAGCGTAACCGAGCAAACCGAAGCCTAGGTCCCTTGCCCCAGCCAATGAAAAGTAACGAAGCCCCGAAGACGGTGATTGTCTCCGGGGCTCTTTTTTCTTGTCGATGCATTTTGCGAGGTTGCATTCCAAATTCTGACGATCAGATAAAAGGAGGTCTCGCGTCCGAAAAGTCAGGTTTTCTCAATTATCACAGCTGAAATCTATGGAGGAATCCGCTCCTAAAGAACTTTTTACGCCTAGCTAGTTGCCTGACGACTCGGCTATGATGCGGATCGTCTCTGCTAGGTCTCGGGTTGCATTTCTGGTCTCAGGGTTTTCGTCTCCAAGCGGGGTTGCGCCAATCATACGGTACATGTCAGCCACACCTTTGAAGATGTCTGGCGTTAGACCCAGTTCCCGAAACGTAGCCTCAATCTCTTCCATCTCACTGACCCATCGACGAGACTTGGCCGGCATGGTGGGAATCCAGCCTTCCATGCGGGTGATTACCGCTTGTTGGCCGCCAGCGAACTCAGCCATGAGTTCTTCGCGCAGGCCCATTTTTTCTGCAGCGATTAGTAGTTCCGCGTGTAGGGCTGTGGTGCCCTTGGTCATGGCCGCGTAGCACATCTTGATGCCCGACGCCCGACCTAGTTCCGTCCCCAGGTTTCGCACGTCCAGACCAAAGTCTTTGAGTTGCTCAAACTCGGTGGCGTTATCGCCCGAAACGTAAAGCCTTGGGCTATTGCCGTTGCGGGGCGGTCCACCGATTATCGAGGCATCCACATACCGCGCGCCTCCTTCGTTCAACACCTTTTGCATCTCAGCGCTCAACGATGGAGCGATGGCGTTACATTCGCCGAACAGAAGGTCGGTCCCGGTGGCTTTAACGGCGTCCGCTATCTCATGGCACAGACTTGGCACCGCCTCGGAGACTGTTATCGACATCACCACATCTGATTGTTCAACTAAAACGTTCAGGTTGGGCACGTCGATGATTCCGGCCTTCTCCGAAAGTTCACGCGTGCGGTCACTGCGGCCCGTCAGACAGGTGAAAACTTTCAGTTCATTTTCTCTAAGAAGTTGACCTATGGCATGCCCCATGTCGCCAGGGCTGAGGATAGCAACTGATTCAATGGACAATTCAAACTCCCGTAATTTTCAGGTATTAATTCCAAACGCTAACAACTATTGTATTCCCTACTTCAAAGGCCTAGTTGCTGTGGCCTATCTATGCCAGCCAATACCCCGGTAGTAACCCCGCAGGTAAGCAACTTGGCCGCCGTGGGCGATGTTGTCCCAGACCAGGTTCCCTAGCGCCTCACCCACCGTCATTGTGTCTGGCAAAGCAGGGAAAGGGATGACACGCGTTAATTCTCGCTCTGTAAGTGAGTTGAAGTACTCTATTACCACAGAGTTGACAGCATAGAAGTAGGCCATCACCACTGCCTTGGGCGGCGATTGCCAGACTGCTACCCGCTTATCGCTCCATCCAAGTCCAAACTCCTGTGGGTCGTCGGGCATATTGAATTGATCGTGCCAGGCATCGGCAGTCCATAGCTGAGGTTTATCCGTCAGCCGAAAGTGTATGAACCGGTCGGACACCCTCGTCATGTGCCAGATCAGCCAACTCATGGAGTTGGAATCGTCGTTGGGTCGAGCGACCATGGTGGCTTCATCAACTTCCGCCACTGCCAGTGTCACCATCTCCCAATTACGCTCAAGGGCCGATAGGGCAGTTTGGTTTTCAGCCATGATTTTCCTCTTTCAAGAATGGGCGAGCTGAATCGCTAGTCGGGTTCACCTGGGCTGGGCTGACTGACATTCACCGGGTGGGCATCAAATATTGCGCTTGGTACCCGTTTAGACCGCAGGTTGGTGTAGGCCATGATCAGGGCAAAAACTCCAGCCTCGACCAAGACCACAGCTGCCCCTGATGAGACATCTATGAAAAAGCTCAGATAGATGCCGACGAAACCGCAGGCAGCGCCCAGACCTGTGGAGAGCAGCAACACCGACCGGAACCGATCACTCAGCATCCTTGCCGATACCGGCGGAATGACCGTGGCTCCGGCAATCAGCAGTACGCCCAAGACTTGCATAGAGACCACAATCGTGGCTGCCAACACCAACGAGAACAGGGTTTCCACCCAGCCGGTGGGGACACCGTAGAACTGGGCCACCTCACCGTCAAAGGTCGCAAACAAAAAGTATTTGTAGGCCACAAACAACACGGCAATGGTCGCCAGTGCAACCACCACAATGGCCATCAAATCACCCACGCTCACGCCTAGTATGTTGCCAAACAGTGCGGCCTCAAAGTCTCTGGTGAAGGACTTGTAACGACTGATGAGCACGATTCCAATGGCAAAGCTGGCCGTGGTGATAACGCCAATAGCCGCATCAGCCGCTATCTTGCGTTTCTTCGCGGTCAGGGCAATCAGTTGGGCACAGAAGAACCCCCAAACGGTGGCGCCGATCAGAAAGTTGATGGAGAGCACGAAGCTAACCACTGCCCCGCCGAGCACAGCGTGGGAAAGGCCGTGTCCAATGTAGGACATGCGTTTCAGCACGATGTACACGCCGATTAGACCGCAGAGGCCACCGACCATAGTTGCGGCGATTATCCCTCGCACAAAAAACTGATACTCAAAAGGCTCAAACATTGCTGGCCTCGTTATTGGTATCAGCGTTTGAATCCGAATCATGCTCATGAGGATGGTCGGCTTCGCTAGGGGGATGAGCCAAGTGTTCATGGTCATGATTGGAGTGGGCGCTGGCGTCGGTCCGGTGAACCCGAACGTGACGCGCTTCTATATTCGGGTCAAACCCCTGTTGGCGTAGGTGCCCAGCTTCTTCAAGCGGATCTCCTCCAGGCTCGTGAACGTGAACCGGCGGCACATCTGCCGCCCCATTGGCTCCACCATTTCTGCCGTAGGAATGGGGACTCTCCGCCACAATTGTCATGCCTTCGTAGTGGATGACTGGCATCTCGGCGCCATAGGTCATCCGCAGCACTTCGGTGGTTATAACCTCGGACGGTGGCCCCTCGGCCAGAATCCGCCCGGCCAGGCACACGACCCAGGGCAGGTGGACCGCCACGGCGTTTATTTCGTGGGTGGTGATGATGATGGTCACGCCGTCGTGGTTCAGGTCATGGAGCAAATGCATGACATCGTCCCGAGTCTTGATGTCCACACCGGAAGTCGGCTCGTCCAACAACAATAATTCAGGGCTGCTGATCAGCGCACGGGCTAGAAACACCCGCTGTTGCTGGCCACCGGACAACTCTCGGATGTGCCGGTCGGCCAGGTTCAAGATTCCCAGACGGCCCATCATTTCGGCTGCCAGGTCTTTCTCTTCTTTTTTGTACCAGGGGAACAGTCGGTTCTCCATGGTACGGCCCATCATCACAACTTCTTGGACAGTCACCGGGAAGTTCCAGTCAATGGTCTCCAATTGGGGCACATAGCCCACTCTAGGCCGTTTCTTGGACGTAGAAACGCCTTTAACTAGGACTTCGCCCTCGTAAACGTCGACTGCTCCTAGAACTGTTCGCAAAAGAGTGGTTTTGCCAGAGCCGCTAGGGCCAAGGAGGCCAACAAAGTCGCCGGGCATGATCTTCAGGCTTACGTCGGTCAGTACCCGTTGCTTCTCATAGCCGCAGGTGACTGAGTCGATTTCCACTATGGGCTCTCCGGGCCCGGGGTGATGGGGTATTGGGTGTAGCATGATTTTCCTTATCTATGTTCTTAAAAGAGACTGCCAGTCCCCTTGGTTGATTCCTTTTTCTGGTTTATTGCGGGTAAATTGCCTCACTCTCTCCGTCAAACACGTTTTCAATGTTCAGCGCCATCACGGCGCTGGCATCTCCGCCTAAGGCCGGGATCATGGCAGCCAGGTTATTTTGCATCAGTCCCAGGTAGGTGTGCTCCAGGTCGCCGGGTTTGCCAGGTAGGTCGTCGTCAGCCAAGTCATCAACGAATGCAACGTTGGCTTCACTGGCGATTGCTTCCAATACGTCACTGGAAAAAACTTCAGAGCCAAACACGGCTGGCAAGCCCAAGTCATTGACCTGGTCAATCAACTCAGCAACCTCTCTGACCGAGGGCTGGGAGAAGTTTGATGGCTGCACTGCCCCGATGACTTCCATGCCGTATTGTTCGGCGAAATAAGCCCAAGAGTCATGGTAGGTCAGCAATTTTCGGTTCTGCTCCGGCACTGTGGCCACGGCAATCCTAATGGCTTTATCCATCTGAGCAACCCTTTCCCGAAAGCGACTCAGGTTTTCGGTGAAATAGGCTTCGTTCTGAGGGTCGAGGGCTACAAGTTGGTCGTGAACCAGTTCAGCGTAGCTCAGTCCCAGATTGGGATCAGGCCAGAGGTGCGGGTTCGGGTGACCTCCGGACTCCGGGAAAGTGAAATCGAACCGCCACTGTTCGGGCGTCACGGCCTGTTCGCCCAGAGACAGGATCACCGCGTCTGATCTTTTATTTGACTCTGCCAAAGCCAAGGTCAATTCCTCCAAAAATAGGCCGTTGATGATAATCAAGTCGGCCTGGGCCATAAGTTTGGCCATCGACGGAGTTGGCTCAAAGGTATGGGAATTTACGCCCTCAGGCACTACGCCCTCCAAACTGATCTTGGAGCCACCGATGTTCTCGACGATGCTGGTGATGGGTGACACGGTGGTCACGACGATTAGGCGACCGTCCTGTTGGTTGCTATTTCTAGATGAATCTGAACCGTCGCTGCCGCAGGCCACGATAGCCATCGCCGCCATCAGCACCGCCCAGAATCTGAAGCTCGACCCGAGGTTCGTAAAAATACGCTGCATTTATTTTTGTTTCTCTTTGGATTCGAACTCGGACCTTTGGCAATCGATGCAAATACCGGTTACGGCAAAATGCTCCAAGTCAGGCTCAAATCCAAACTCTTTATTCAATGTGTCTCGAAATTCAGCCAAGTAGTGTGGGCTCAAGTTGAACGCGCCGTTACAGGCCCGGCAGACCATATGGTGATGGTGTCCGTCTAGATCAGTCAGCTCAAAATGCAGCCGGTCCCCAATGGCTACCTCGGTCACCACACCCAAATCTTTGAACAGATGCAGCGTGCGGTAGACGGTGGCGATATCCATATACGGATAGGTTTTTTTTGCCGCCTGAAAGACTTCGTCCACGCCCATATGACCATCGCTTGAGGCAATGATGGAGAGGACGATAAGTCGTTGAGGAGTTAGTCGGTGACCCTTCAGGCGCAGAGTCTCAATGGCTTGTTCGTGCTTAATCATAGGTTTATTACTTGGAACACGATTGCAATCCTGAATATTGCTGTTGTGCGATTACATGTTATTGCAATCAATTGCGATTACTAATTCTAGCATTAAGGTCTGCGAAGTCAATTCAAGCTCAGTCAGGTTGCCATTCAGCCTCGGATTAGGCTGGGTTAGACGTTAACGCGGGAGATCATGACCGCAGAGATCACCCTGGTGGCCGCCATGGCCAGGAACACTATCGGCCACGGACTGCCAGCCATGTCTAGAACGGCGGCAAATATCAGGGCCTGGGCTCCGGCATAGGCATACCCGTGCGCGCTCATAATGCCGGTTGCAGTGCCGGACATATGCCGGCCGGCAATATCGACCGCCACAGAGTTGATGGATGAAAGACCCATCGACAGTCCGCCCGCAAACATCAGCGCGGCCCCAGCGGTAACGTTAACTGGCGGAACAAATGCGACGCCAATCAGCACCGCCGCGCTGACCGCGCAAGAGAAGAGGATCATCGGCTGTCGTCGGCTGACTAGGTACCGGTCTGAAAATATCCCGGCGGCAGGAGGCGCAATCAGGTACCCCGCCGGAAGCAAGATCGTGAGCAACACGGTGGATTCGATCGACAGCCCGCCTTCCTCAAAGTAGTAAATCGGCACCCAGGTAGTGAGGCCGTATCGGACTATGTTCTCCAGCCCCTTCACGTGGCAGGCCATCAAAAACCGGGTGTTGGAGAGCAGCAACTTGTACGGCCCAAAGCCTTTTATGAGTGCAGGGTCAATGGATTCGGGAGTGGCCGAAACGGCATCTTCTTCAACGTAGTCCGGCAGACCAACATCAGACGGCCGGTCACGAGTGATGAAATAGAAGGCCACGCCCAGAACTGCGATGATCATCGGCGGATAGCGGAAGGACGCACGCCAGCCCCATTCAGCGCCTACGTAACCGGAGATCCACCACATCAACACCATTGCGCCACCGGCGGATGTGCCTACAATACCCAACGCCAACCCTCGGTTCTTGCGTGGCCACCACTGGGAGATCATGCTGATTGCCGGCGCCCAGCAGGCGGCGTTCACAAACCCGGCAATACCCCACGGGATGGCCATGGTAACGGCCGAGGTCGCAAAACTGGTGATGATATTGAAGACCGTGGTGAGGATGGCCCCGATTAAAATCCAAAGCCGCAGACCATAGGTCTCAGCCAGCCGTCCGTGGAACAGATCGCCAAGCCCAAAGCCCCAAAGCAGCAGGGCGTTCACCAGCCCGATCTCAAAGTTATTAAGGCTCAAGTCTGCCTTGACCAGCGGAGCAACCGGCCAGAAGTTGAACCGACCCAGATAGAGGAATAGGTAAAAGCCGGAAAAGGCCAGCAGAATCCGCCACTTGAAGATGTGGTAACTGGGTGGGAGGTCGTCGTACCGCCTAGGTTCTATGGCGCTCAAAGGGAGGGGTGTGCCGGGCGCAGGCCGCTAATCAATTGTTGGGGCGTGTTTCTCATATACCTATTAGCGTCAGACCCTGACGCGGGAAATCATGATGCCCGATACCACTCGGGTGACGGACATAGCTACGAATACTATCGGCCAGGGACTGCCGGCCATGTCCAGAACTGCGGCAAAAACCAGCGCTTGAGCGCCAGCGTAGGCGTAGCCATGGGCGTCCAGCAAGCCGGAAGCGGTCCCGGACATGCGACGGCCAGCAATGTCCACCGCCACCGTGGACATTGGAGACATGCCCATGGACAACCCGCCGATCAGTAGCAGCGCAGCTCCCAGGGTCACATTGACCGGTGGGGCCAAGGCGATTCCCACCAGCACAATTGCGCTAACTGCACAGGAGAAGATTACCATTGGACGCCGTCGGCTGCCCAAATACCGGTCCGAGATTATGCCGGCCACCGGAGGCGCAATCAGGTAGCCCAATGGCAGCAGGATAGTCAGAAAGACCGTGGACTCAATGGATAGCCCGCCTTCTTCAAAGTAGTAGATCGGCACCCAAGTGGTAAGGCCGTACCGAACCACGTTCTCCAGACCTTTGACGTGGCAGGCCAGCAGGAACCTGGTATTGCCCAGCAGGACTTTATAGGGGCCAAAACCTTTTAGTAGTTCCGGATCAATTGACTCTGGAGTGGCCGAGATTTCGTCTTCTTCCACGTACTCGGGGAGGGCAACGTCGGTGGGGCGGTCGCGGGCGATGAAATAAAAGGCGATTCCCAAAACGGCGATTATCATCGGCGGATACCGGAACGATGCCCGCCAGCCCCACTCTGCGCCCACATACCCCGAGATCCACCACATGGTGACCATTGCGCCACCCGCAGCGGTGCCGACTATGCCGAGTGCCAATCCTCTATTTCGGCGGGGCCACCACTGGGAGACCATGCTGATGCCCGGTGCCCAGCAGGCAGCGTTCACAAATCCGGCGATTCCCCAAGGGATGGCCATGGTCACTGCAGAGGTGGCATAGCTGGTGATGATGTTGAAAACAGTAGTGAGAATGGCGCCAATCATTACCCACAAGCGCAGCCCATAGGTCTCGGCCAGCCGGCCGTGCACCAGGTCGCCCAGACCAAATCCCCACAAGAGCAGGGCGTTTACAAGACCAATTTCGAAATTACTGAGGCTAAGGTCTTCTTTAACCAGCGGGGCCACTGGCCAGAAGTTGAACCGACCCAGGTAGAGAAAAAGGTAGAAACCAGCAAAGGCCAGCAATATCCGCCACTTGAAGATGTGGTAGCTATGTGGGAGGTCTTCGTAGCGTGCTGATTGGGGGCTACTCATTATCGGTTTGTAGAGCGGAGAGGACTGTTCTGGTGTTGAATGATGAACATACTGAATAGCGATTACTATTGCTGGTTGAGTATTATGGAATTGCTGCCTGAGATTGTCAACGAAACCAAAGGCTCATTCTACATTGAGTGGGTTGCAAAACAACTCAACGAATTTGACCAAAATATAAAGCCGATAGGCGTCCCAAGGTTTTCTACGGTAGGGGCGCGTCTATCAGCTTTATATCCAGTTGCTGAGAGCTTTGGAAGAGGTTATGCGCCTGCGGGAATGCGGGCCTTGGCAATGGCTTCCAATTCTTCATCAGTGGATGCCATGATGTCGATGGCATCTCCCAGTGGCTGCGGAACGTTGTAGGGAGTGCGAACGTACAGCTCGAGGCGGTTGCCTTCCGGATCGAAGAAGTACATGCCAAAGGCGATGCCATGGCTGACAATACGCTCAATCTTTACATCGGGTTCAGCCTCTAGCCGGGTCTTGAACTCCCGAAGATCGTCCAATGAGGGAACGATGAACGAAATCTGTTGGATGACCTTAGCGTCGTCACGGGTAACACGACCCTTCATCAGCACAAATTCGTGGTGCTCCCGCTCTTTGTCAGCGGTGAAGAAAGTCATACCCCGTTCTTCCAGGTCTTCATCTGAAATCGTGAGGCCTAAGACGCGGCTGTAAAAGTCTCGCATCTTCATCAAGTCGTCTGCGTAGATACCAACGTGTCCCAGCGAGTCGATTTTTGGCATGTTCGTCTCCTATGTAACTAGATAATATTCAGGGTTCCAGTAGGCATGGAATTCAATTACGGGAATTATACACCAAGGGTTAAAAGTCAGATTGCTCGGCCATGGCGCGGAATAGTTTCTCCGAACTCACGGGAATTTCTGTTATTCCAACGCCTGTTGCATCCAGAATAGCGTTGACGATTGCCGGGGCCACGGAGCTGATTCCCTGTTCGCCGATGGCCTTGCCGCCGTAGGGAGATGGGCCACCACTTTCGCTGGCCACGTGTACAGTTCGGAGTTCCGGCATATCGGGCATGGTTGGAATTTTGTACTCGCCCATGGAAAGCGTGGTCACATGCCCTTCGTCGTACTGCAGGTCTTCGGTCAAGGCATATCCGATTCCCTGCATTATAGTGCCGTCAATCTGTCCCTGATGGCCCAGTGGGTTCAGGATTGTGCCAACATCGTGGGCGGATGTAAACTTCGTCAGTTGCACTTGTCCCGTTTCCACGTCTACTTCCACTTCGGCTATCTGGACACAAAAGACAGTAATCTCTTCGTCCCTTTCCGAGTCGTAGGTGTGATTGGCTTCCATTTGGCTACCGGAGCGGGAAACCAAGTCGCCAAGGTTCATTGACATCTTGCCCGGCGCAATGATTTGGCCTTGAGCGAATCCAGTCTCGTCTTCAGGCCAACCAAACATATCAGCGGACATGGTCACTAGCTGGCGGCGAAGTTCTTGGGCGGCCTGGAAAACTGCTTGACCGGCAACGTGGGTCACACGACTGCCACCCACTCCGGTTTCGAAGGCCACATCGTCGGTGCTCCAGTTTTCCAGTTTTATCTGATCGTAAGCCACGCCTAGTTCCTGACCCAGTATCTGACGTAGCACGGTGTAAAAGCCTGATCCGGTATCGGGCAAAGCAGTATAAAGGGTGACTGTGCCATCGGCGTCGATGGTTATCTTGACTGTGGAGCTGCCGGCACCAACATGACGCTCGCAGAGGGCCATGCCTCGGCCAATCAGTTTGCCCGCTGTTTGGGGCTTTGCCTGGTCGTATTCTGCCTTCTCCACGGCGGCATCCAGAGTCCGGATCCCCATGATGTTCTTCCAGTAGTGGCCCAGTGGAGAGGCGTCGCCATCTTGCACCAGGTTGATCTTGCGGAACTCTACAGGATCCATACCAAGCTCTCTGGCGATCAGGTCCATCTGCACCTCTCCGGCGAAGATTGACTGGGGGTCGCCGGGTGCACGCATGCTGCCACATGGGACTTGATTGGTGTAAACGACGTCGGAGTCGATATGGCCGTGAAGTATTTTGTACGGCCCCAAGCAGCGCGAACCGTAGGTAACGCCTCGAGCCGGTTTGAACGCTGCGTAGCCACCACTATCATAGATCAGGTGGGCTTGGCGAGCGGTAATCGACCCGTCTTTTTTAAGCCCGGTTTTGAAGGTCATTACGGCCGGGTGTCGTGGATTGCCAGCCATCAGCTCTTCGATGTAGGTCATCACCATGCGCACGGGTCGGCCAGTGGTCTTGGAGAGCCAAAAACCTAGGTGGCTGTCCATGAACCCGCCTTTGCCGCCAAAGTCGCCGCCAATGGTGGTTGGATTGACCCTAATCTGGTCGGTGGGTAGGTCAATGCCTTCAGACAACTGCTGTCGTACCTGGAAAGGCATCTTACTGTTCACCCAGGTCTGAACTCGGCCGCTGTTGTCCAGAAAGACGACGGAGGCATGGGGTTCGATATAGGCCTGGTGTTGGTGGTTTGTCCTGAATGTGTGCTCAAAAACCAGGTCAGCCTCGGCGAACCCCTGCTCTATATCGCCGTTGCTCCATGTTGCGTGCCCAGCGGTGTTTGGATGGATCTGGCTGCCGTCGGGAATCCCAACGTAATCAGCGAAGTTCGGATGCAGCACCGGAGCCTCAGGCTTCATAGAATCGGCCGGGTCTAAGATTGGTGTCAGTTCTTCGTACTCAATCTCGATGAGACTCAGCGCCTCTTCGGCGATGTCATCGTCTTCCGCAGCAACGGCCACCACTTTCTGCCCGGCAAACCGCACCACGTCACGGGCGAGTATCGGCATGTCACGAAGCATGCGTCCCACTAAGTGCGGTGGGATGTTATCGGCCGTCAGTACAGCATGGACACCGGGCACTTTGCGGGCGGCGGCCACTGAGTCAGAATCGATCGAAACGATCTTAGCGTAGGGGAACGGGCTGCGCAGACACTTGCCCACCAGGGTGCCTGGTAGGTTCACATCGGCAGGAAATATCGCTTGGCCGGTGACTTTGGCCGGCCCTTCGGCTCGACCGACTGGCTGGCCGATAGTTCCATATGAACTGGTTGAGGGTGAACTTGTCACGAGAAGCCTCCGTTACTTGGCTTTAGTTTTGGATTTCGACTTCTTGGGTGCACCTGCCTCGGCTAGGTCAGTGGCCAACTGGGCCAGGGTTCGGACGGGCACGCCCGTGGCGCCTTTGACCAGATAGCCCGAAGCCCGATCTGAAGTTGAGGTACCGGCGATGTCGAGGTGAACCCAGGCCGCGCCATCCACGAATTCTGCCAGTAACAGGGCCGCAGTGATCGAACCGGCCTGTCTTCCGCCGGTGTTCTTCATATCGGCGACGTCGCTTTTAATCAGGTCTTTGTACTCGTCAAACATTGGCAATTCCCAGAACTTCTCGCCGGTCTTCTTTCCGGCATCAATTATCTGCTGCACCAACGTGTCATCATTGCCCATGACTCCGGTGCAGGCTTTACCTAGCGTGGTCACCATGGCGCCGGTGAGCGTGGCAACATCCACCAGTCGAGTGATGCCCTGTTCTCGGGCGTAACACAGTGCATCAGCCAGAACCAAGCGGCCTTCAGCATCGGTGTTAATCACTTCGATGGTCTTGCCGTTCATGGCCCGGACCACATCGCCGGGGCGCTGGGCCGACGCTCCAGGCATGTTTTCCGTAGCGGCGATCACGGCCAGCACGTTTATCTTGGGCTTGTTCTGGCCGATTATCTGCATGGCGGCAATGACTGACGCGCCGCCGGCCATATCGCCCTTCATCGCTTCCATCCCGCCCGGAGGTTTAAGGGAGATTCCGCCGGTGTCGAAGGTAATACCTTTCCCAATCAGACCAAGGTTGTTCTCAGGATTGGCTGGGTCTCCGTCATAGCGCAAGATAATCAGTTTGGCGGGTTCATTAGTGCCTTGGGCCACACCCATAAACGCACCCATTCCCATCTCTTTCATATGGACATTGTCCATGATCTCGATGCCCAGACCCTGTTCTGATGCCACTTTCTGGGCCGCTTCAGCCATGCGCGACGGCGTCATGTGGTTGGCCGGTTCATTGACCATGTTGCGGGCGATGATGGACGCTTGAGCAGAGGTGGAGCCAAGCTTCACGCCGGCGGCAATCGCCATGGCCCGGTCTTTATCCTGCTCCACTACAGTCAATTTCTCGAATTCGTTGGTGGAGTTATCTTCCTTGGTCAGGTAGATGCCAAACTTATACAGGCCCAGGTGTGCGCCTTCGGCGATTGCCTGGCCAGACGCCTGGGGATCAAGTCCGCCAATGCCCGCGCCGTGGGCGATGGTGGTAGCTTTGGAGATTCCTTTGCGGCGCAGAAACCGGACCACTTCTGCCGACACCCGGCGCACAACCTGGCTGTCAAACTTATCCTGCGGACCAAGTCCTACCACCAATACCCGGCTGGGCTTTATCTTGCCCAGGGTGTGAATCAGTGTGGTCTCACCGGCCCCGCCTTTGATCTCCCCATCTTTGATTAAATCGGTAATGAGCCCGCCCAGCGCCTGGTCCACCGCGCCGGTGGCACCACCTGGTTTCTTAACCCCTCGGAAGAGGTTAACCACTAGAGCAGGTGTGTCTATCTCAGTGATATCGGCCGATTTAACATCAATCGTCAACGACTTGTGAGTTTTGACGGCTTTTGCAGCTTTGGACTTTGGCGTCGCGGTGGTCATGGAGCCTATACACCTATATATCGAATTATTGAGGAGAGGGCACCGGGTCCTGCCCGCCAGACTTGGCCCAGGCAATCACCTGTTCCAGAATCGGTTCGATGCTTTGGGAGGTGTCTAGCGCGTAATGCTCACCCTCCACCGGTTCTTCAACCGGTGCTAGTCGTGTGTAGATTAGCCAGCCAGCGTCGGAGTAGGTATTGGCATGGCGGTCGGCCTTACGCTGTTTCAGCCGACGGCGAACGACGTTCTGGGGGGCAGTGGCATGCACCAACGCCAAAGGTGCGGCGGTGGTGCTAGAAATATCGTAGAGTAAGGATCGGAAATCTTCGTTTAGGTTGGTAGCGTCGAACAAAACGCTGTAGCCGTTGATCAGATAGTAGACGATCAGTTGGTAGCAGGAATTGAATACCCTGCGGTGTTCTTGGGTGGTGTATTTAGGGTGCGTAACCAAAACCTTTCGGAGCCGGTCTGTTTCTAAGATTAGGAGGGGAATCTCTTCACTCAGCTTAGCCGCGAAGTGGGATTTTCCGGTTCCCGGAAGGCCGCACATGGCAATCAAAAGAGGGTGTGAGGGCATGCGAGGCTGTGCTTCGGCGAGGTCCGCATCCAGCACTATGCGCATGGATGCGATGTCTTTTTGTAGTTGGTCTTCCAATGTCACATCTCAAGCGGTAAATCGGCAGCACGGCTGTCTAAAACCGCAAATTTCAACCAATTGAACCCTGTGTTCCAAAAACCCTGTCTACTACTTTATGCAGGAGGAGCAGAATGATTAGCACCGCCATGGGGCTGAAATCGAAACCGCCAAAGCTGGGTAGGCTGCGCCGAACAGGTCCCAATATGGGCTCCGTTACTTGGTTCACCAGAGTGATGACCGTGATCAACATGGGATGGGGTCTGCCTCCAACCATTGGGATGACGAAGGTCAAAATTACCCTGGCGAAGATGGCGAAGGTAAATATGGTGATTATCAGGTGAATCAGGTCTGCCAATATATTACCCCTGTCCCAGTTGGATCGATTTTCTGTAGGCGGCGTCCACAGCGCTGACGATGGCAGCGGGGACACCCCGGTCTTCTAGCACTCGTAGCGCTTCTGCCGTGGTCCCGGCCGGCGAGACAACCATGTCTTTCGCAACTGAAGGATGCATTTCTGTATCCATCAGTAACTTGGTGCTGCCATAAACGGTTTGCAAGGCCAATGTGCGAGCCATGTCTCTAGGCATACCCACGTAGACACCGGCATCAATTAGGGCTTCTATAAATAAGAATACGTAAGCCGGGCCACTTGCGCTCAATGCCGTGGCCATATCCATGTATTTTTCATCTGATACGTAAATCTCTTGGCCAATGGTTCCAAGTACAGCCTTAATCAACTCACGTTTGGAATCGTCGACCCCTTCGGAACAAGTCCAAAGAGACATGCCTTCACCGATCTGGGCGGGGGTGTTGGGCATTACGCGAACCACTGCCGGATGACCCAGTCCTTTGGTCAAGGTGTCCATTTTGGCACCGGCAACTATAGAAAGG
>DUCU01000085.1:0-17356 GCA_012959605.1 Dehalococcoidia bacterium
GTCAACGTCGTAGCTATATTGCCTCGTTTAACCGTGACCTGTTCAAATGCCGGCACGGCATCGATAGAACCATCATCTACATACCATTCCTTGAAACCGAAAAATCCCCCTAAAATTATGCCGGTGAGCAATAACAACCCAATCATCAGCTTTGGAATGCTCTGAGGTTTCTCTTGAATGATTTCTCTAGGGTCCATCTGTTCGGGAGTTTGGGCCATCGATTAGTTCCTTCGCCTCAATTTGTGAACGTCATTGGGTATATCAGATAGTTAACTACTCAAATATACCCAATGACGTTCAAAATATATAGCGAGAATTTGAAGGCCGTAAAATCGGTGGTCTTACCCCGATTTTCGGCACGGTATCTTGATAGAGCGCTAAATTACCCAATGTCGCTATCGACTCGTGGTGTTGTTGAACGCCGTCCACGTCGATACTGTCAATGAGAAGTCCTTGGTGGCCATCCGGCCCAGGCCAGCTTTCCAGCCGATGTATGAGGTAGCGACCATTCGCGAGGTCAAGTTGAATTCACAGTCACGATATTTCTTGACCTGGCATGATTATCGAGTGGGTTATGTAAAGTGTGTCATGACTTCCCTGGCGAATAGATCGAGGCTTTCACTGGGGATGGGATCGGGGAAAAGCACGAAGAAATAGTGGGTCCCATCTTCTACATATTTTGATAGTTGCTGGACGCACTGTTCTGGTGTCCCGGCGATTGCTCCCGACAGAGATTTTTTGTAGTCAGCTAAGGTGACGTTGGCACTAGCTGCGCCCGCGACCGCCAGGGCTTCGAATTCCTGCTCTGACTCGGCGATTATGACTCGGGTATTGTGCGTGATTTCGATTTCTGATGGGTCACGTCTTAGATCATCACAGTGTCGTTGGACGATCTCCATCTTGGACCGATGCTCTTCCAGACTCATCTCAAACCCGATGTTGCAGATGTCGGCGTGTCCTGCAACAGCTCGGAGCAGATGTGTCTCTCCATGACCGCCAATCAACACCGGTGGGTGGGGCTGCTGAACCGGCTTAGGCTCGTTTACTGATTGATCTAGGCTGTAGTATTTCCCCTGAAACGTCGCGCTGGGCTCTGTCCAAGATTTCTTGATCAGCTCCACAGCTTCTTCCAGCATCCTCACTCGCTCAGAGGTGGATGGGAAGGGAAGCCCGGAAGCCCGGTGATCTCCCGTTCCCCCGCCAGCGCCGATTCCCAACTCCAACCGGCCACCGCTGATCACATCCAGAGTGGCGCTCATCTTGGCCAACAAGGCTGGAGGACGGTAAGTGTTGCCCAGGACCAACGGTGTAAGTCGAATCCGTTCCGTTAGAGTGGCCAGGCCCGACAGAGCGGTCCAACACTCTAGGGCAGGAGCGTTCAGCAGGTCATATAAGGTGGCCGAGTGGTACCCCAATCGGTCTGCCTGCGTCCACACCCGCTTCAAGTCGTCGAAGTTGTAACCGTGCTGATGCATTCGGACGCCGAACTTGACGTGGGGACTCATATAAAACTCTCCAAGGTGAGTAATGTGACGGTATCCTAACAGTTGGTGACAGCGGGTCCGGAAATGTGGCCTGAAACTTGGCCGGGTCTACGCCGGATACCTTCGTGTAAGTGGGTGTTCTTAACTAAACCAACATTTCTTTCAGTCCTGTAACCACGCTAAAGGCGTGGAGACCGAGCTTATGATTGGTCTGTGTACAGTCCAGTCCTAATATGTCTGGCCTCAGCCCCTGCTCTACCTCTTCTGGCGGGGAGTTTTCAGGAGGTAGACCAGCTAATACCGGGATCGGCTTTACGAGGCTACTATCTAAGCCAAATACTTCTGCCACGGAATGTCCGAATTGGTACATGTTCATCCAATCTGTTCCAGCGATGTGAAAGATCCCGGGGTGATAGCTGGTGACCAGTTGCGTGATACCTTCCGTCAGGTGCTCGACGTAGATTGGAGTGCGGTAAGTTCCAGTGTCACCTTCGTAGGACTCGCCGTTCTTCAAGCGGTCAACAATGACGGTCGCTAGGTTTCGACGGCCGGTTATCGGCCAGCCATACACAAGGCTGGTTCGGACGATACTCCACTGGGAGGCTTCATCAGCAATTGCTAGCTCGGCCTGCCACTTAGTACGACCGTAGTGAGTGTTAGGGTCGGGTGAGTCATCTTCTTGATAATTGCCGCGGTTACCTCCGAACACATACTCGCTCGACAGGAAAATAAGCCTTGCATGATACTTCGTACAAAGCCGTGCGACTTGTCGGGCCCCGTCCACGTTGACTTCGGTCGCTCTCTCTGGGCCCGTTTCGGCAGTCTTAACATCTGCGATGGCGGCCAATAACACCACTACCTCTGGCCTTACCTCAAGGAAGATCTGGTCCAAACGATTGTGGTCAGTGACCTCCAGTGGGTACCAGGGCTGATCAACGTCCGTGGGCGCCCTGGAGTTGTAAGTTCCTGTGATGTCAAAGCCTGATTTTTGTAGTAGGCGGCGTTGCAGGTAATGTCCTATAAATCCGCTGGCTCCGATAATTAAGACTCTCATCAAGTCTGCTCCCGCCTGGTTTCTGTCACGTCACTAACCATAGACTATTTCTGAGAGCAAAATCTGATTGCAGTGATGCAAATCGAAATGTAGCCAAAGAGTCTCTAGACAGGATGAAATCTATTGATCTACTGCACAAGACGCAGTATCCATCGTAAAACACGATATGGTTAGTTCTATTTTCTGAATTGAGACTACTACCCATTGTCGCCTCTGTTATGGACATCCTGTGATTGATAACTACATCCCGATTAGACGTGGGTTATAGCTACAATAAGCCGTAAAAACACATTACATTCTCTGATATGTTGCCGACCACATAGGCTCAGTACAGGCCGTTACTAGAGAGTCAGCATATCGAGTTCTATGAAATGGTCGACCCTTCCAGCATTGATGGCTGGCCTACACCGTCGATAAAACACTGAGCCTATCCAGACTCCAATATCGGACGTATTAAATCGATCTAGGCACAAATCATCGACAAAACAGATTTCAGCATGCTAAGATAGCAGAGCGTTTTCAGAAAGTAACTGAAGGCGCTATTTTTTTGCCTACCTACAAAGATTCAAGGAGCCCCCGTTAGAGGGGGCTTCTCTTGTTTCAGAGACACCCAACGTTGGGAATACAATGAGCTTCAGGGCATGGGAGTGTGGATCCCGAACTTGAAGGTTACGCAGTGGGGTTAAAGGGTCCTCTTGGTTAATTCCGTAAGATTCCATACTCCCTAAACTGTTGGCCGCCTCTTTACCAACTTAGAACTCGATATGGAATTATGGACGGCCATCGTTGGCAGATTATGGTCGGTGATTATCGGCTAGTTTAGGGATTCCACCCGTTTCACGCCGATTGTGGCCACTAGCTCGTTATCCAGCAACACGTGATAACTAGGGGTGTGTTCGTTAGGGCAATCAACGCTCCGCTGGAATACCAAGGAATCTACCGTTCCGTTAACACCGATATGCTTGCCTGAGATTATCTTAACCCTGTCTCCACGGCTGAATCTGTAGGAAGAACTCATACCCTGTAATTTATGGGATAAGCGTGGGGTGGCGCAAGAAATGCTTGTCAGTTAAGTACCCCAAATGTATTATCCGTCAGTCGTCTATTCGAGTGGAAAATCCAATGGATTTTTTGTGTTGTACCCAACGATGGTTGTACCGTTTCGGATTTTAGAGTCAGTAGTACAGATATGGATTGATTGGTATAGCATAAGCCTCATATGGGAATGTGCTGTCTAACCTGGGCTAAGGATAAATGAGGTGCTAGTTGGTAGAGAAAGAACCGGATTGGGAGTTCGGGATAAGAGCTGAAGGCCACCAGGATATTGGTATTGGTCCAGAAGCGGTCATCCTCGGTGAGAATGGTTTTGAATATAATATTTCTGGAAATAACTGGGGAAACCTTCCTGAAGGATGGGTCTATAAGGAAGGTACCTCAGTAGCTATAGACTCTAACGATCAGGTCTATGTTTTTAATCGCGGGACTTGCCCGATGATCGTATTTGATACCGATGGGAATGTCTTACGCACGTGGGGAGAAGGGGTTTTTAAAAATCCTCACGGAGTGACTATTGCACCTGATGGTTCAGTATTCTGTGTGGATAACGGTGATAGTACCATCAGGCAATTTACGCCTTCTGGAGATTTGATCAAGACTATTGGCACGCCGAATAAACCAGCACCCAAGATGAGCGGGGACCCTTTTTGTTTACCGGCACATGTGGCATTTGATCCTCGTAATGGCGATCTATATGTAGCTGATGGCTATTCGAATGCCCGGGTACACAAATTTTCTCCGGATGGGAAGTTACTATTCTCTTGGGGTGAGTCAGGTACAGGCGAAGGGCAATTTAACATCGTTCATAACGTGATTGTTGACAAGTCTGGCTGGGTTTATATCGCCGACCGTGAAAATCATAGAATCCAGATCTTCAGCCCGGAAGGAAAATTCGAAGCACAATGGGGTGATCTGTCCAGAGCCGCAGCATTGTGTATAGATGACCGGACTGGAGACGAACTTATATACATAGGAGAATATTTCTGCGGCATTGGCTCCAATGATATCGGCACAAACCTTGGTCCGCGTGTAACAGTCATGGATACCAATGGAAACGTCTTAGCAAGGGTAGGCCGAGAGAGTTACGGTGATCAGGTTGGACGGTTCTATTCTCCACATGGGATAGCGTTAGATTCAAAAGGTGACATATATGTGGCCGAAGTTTCATGGAGTGATTATGGGAGGCACATGAACCCGCCCAAAGAACTTCGGTCGATGCAGAAGTTGGTAAAAATACCCGGTTCTACTTCTGGAAAACTCTGACGGAATTCAAGCCGTGATGACTCGAGATACCTAAGATAGAGTTAATGGAGAACCAACGATAACTAGACTGAATAACTCGGGTGAGTCTGATACTCAGGCCGTGACACTCCTGGCGGTAAGACCACATCCGGACGATGAAAGTAGTTCGACCGGCGGAATGCTCGCCTACTACAGCGCACGGAATGTCAGGACTGGGGTTGTGATATGTACAGGTGGAGAGGAAGGCGAGATACGCGATCCAGACCTAGACCCGGTTGCCGACAAACCAAGGTTGCGGGAACTCCGTGCGCAAGAGGTCAAGAACGCATGTGAGATCCTCGGTGTGGCAGAGCTCCGGATGTTGGGATTCAGGGATTCCGGTATGGCGGATACGTCGGCCAATCAGCATCCGGAGGCGTTTGTTAACGTCGACCGGTCTGAAGCAGCATGCAGGTTGGTACGGGTTATCCGAGAACTACGGCCGCGCGTAATAGTCACCGAACCACCTGGAGGGATGTACCCACACCCGGACCACATCATGTGCCATGAGATCACAATGGATGCATTCGAGGCTGCAGGAGACCCTGGAGTATTTCCAGAGGCCGGACCACCTTGGCAACCAGACAAGTTGTACGGCGTCGCCCAGGTAGACGACGGTGCTTGGGAAGAATTGATGCCAAGATTCGTTTCGGCAGGATACGATATGGACTGGATGAAGAAACAGGATAACCATTCTAGGGGACCTGGGCCCGAGACAGCTACGGTAGCGCTAGAAGTGGGGCCTTACAGTGAAGAACAACGCAGGGCCCTACTGGCACACCGTACCCAGGTCTCATCGGATAGTTTTTTTGTCAGTTTACCTCCAGAGTTGAGGCGACTTGCCTTTGCAACTGCCTACTTCGTTCGGCTTTCCCCTCCTTGTGCTCCCGGAGAGCACGAGCCTGAGCTCCTTTACGGATTGGTCTAGACTTATGACACTATGCGGAGCCTTGGGATTGCAGCATTTGTGTGGAAGTCGAGCTGAGGTGGACGTGGCGTATGACCGAGAAATTGCTCTCTAATCGGTCGGCCTACGAAACTTTGGAGCACGACCCTTTTATATATTCAGACCTAAATTGGCCATCATCAATCAACGCTTGAAGCCACACCGATTCGATTTTTTATAGATGAGGAAGTATGAAGTCCGACGTATAATCAAAATGCCTCGGGCGAATCGCATTAAGGAAGTAATTTCAACATGGTTGATTACGAGCAACAGCTAACAAGCCGGCTAAATGCGTTGTACCAGCATATGAAGGAATCCCGAGTAAATGTATATCTTGTGCTCTCCTCTGATGCTCATCTGAATGAATATGTTCCTGAATACAGTCGGCGTCGCGCCGCAATAACTGGATTCACAGGATCGGCCGGTGACGCGATAATTTCTCCTGAAGGCAATCATCTATTTGTGGATTCTCGCTACTACTTGCAGGCCGACGAAGAAGTTGACCTAAACAAGTTCCGTGTCCACAGACTCGGATTGAGTGGTGAGTCTACGTTGAGCCAGTGGCTAACGGAGATGGAGGAAGAGCGAGGTAGTATCAGAGTGGGATTTGATCCATCAGTGGTTTCGATGCAAGCGCATAGAATCTACTCGTCGTCTCTGCATTCTGAAGGATCTGAAATGGTGCCTATAGATGGAAATCTGGTGGACTCTGTTTGGGAAGAACAACCTGCACCGCCGTCTAATTCGATTTACGCTTTGCATGAGAGCGTGACGGGAATGGGAGTCGCGGAGAAACTTTTGAGCGTACGTAAAGAGATGCTTGACGTCGATGCCGACAGGTTGGTGTTGACGAAATTGGACGAGATTGCTTGGGTAACCAACCTGAGAGGCGATGACATCCCGTTCAACCCGGTGTTCGAAGCCTATATGGTCATCGATATGGACCAGGCGACATGCTTCACTCGTTCTACCATGCCTGCAGCGTTACTGGATGAACTGTCGTCTTTGGTGGAGTTCCACACGTACGAATCCTACGTGGGGTTCATGCAACTAGCCGGTTCTGATAAACCTGGTGCCGTCTGGCTGGACTCGAGCGGGACGACTATGGCTACCCGAATCCTTATTACTGCGGACCAGAAAATACATGAAAGCGCTAATCCGGTGGTAATGCTGAAGGCGATAAAAAATGAGACGGAGATTTCAGCAAGCCGTGAGGCACATCGTCACGCCGCGGCCGCTAAGATTCGTAGCTTTAAAGAATTGGAAGATAAAATCGCTTCCGGTCAGGTGGTTAGTGAACTGGACTACAGCCAATCGCTGCATGAGGAATACGCCAAAGAAGATGGATTTTACGATCTCAGCTTCACTACCATAGCAGCTTCGGGCTCCAATGGTGCCATAGTCCACTACAGTGATGCAGACCCAGAAGTTTTGTTAAGGGAAGGGGAGTTGTTCTTAGTGGACTCAGGCGTTCAGATGCTTGGAGGTACTACGGATGATACTCGCACGGTGATTGTCGGTACCCCAACCGATCGTCAAAAGCAGGTTTACACTAAGGTATTGCGAGGCCATATAAATTTGGCTATGCAGAAGTTTCCTGAAGGCACCGGTGGGATTGCACTCGACGCGCTGGCCCGTTCCCATCTTTGGAACGCGGGACTGGATTATGGACATGGCACAGGCCATGGTGTTGGAGCGTTCCTAAACGTCCATGAAGGGCCTCAGCGCATTGCTCCCAGAGGTGCGGATGAGCCTATGAAAGTTGGGATGATAGTTTCAAACGAACCAGGTTATTACGAACCAGGATGGGGCGGAGTACGGCTTGAAAATCTTTACGTGGTAATGACTGCCGATGGTCTGCCGAATCATCCGGACGGAAAGCGATGGTTTCGCATGGATCCCTTGACCCTAATACCATTTGATACATCCTTGATCGACTGGAGCGAGATGTCCGAAGCAGAGAAGGTTTGGCTGTTGGATTATCACCAGGAGGTGTGGAATAAAATTAGTCCTATGCTAGACGACGATGAAAGTCAGTGGCTGTGGGGTAAATGCCAACTTCCAGGCATTACCATTTCAGCATAGTATTTTATTTTATCCCATTAATATCGCAATAGTTCAAGGGGCACATTCCCGTTAGCTTTAGAGGCCGGCAGGATAGAGTGTTACTCGGGGTTTAATCGAATTTGACCGATTTGGTTTATTGGATACTACGTCAGAGTCATAGTATCTACGTTGGATTACGGACTTTATTACTAAATATCTTGTCTAGTGAAGAATCATTGGAATGCGTGATACTCGGGGAACAAGTATACCCGGGAGGCCCGACGATAACCAAGAAAGGGCTTTGAACGATCACACATAACAGAAT
Source organism: Dehalococcoidia bacterium (assembly GCA_012959605.1). Lineage (GTDB taxonomy): Bacteria > Chloroflexota > Dehalococcoidia > Lucifugimonadales > UBA3495 > UBA9611. Next base: position 8,193 of record DUCU01000085.1, read on the forward strand.
CAAAATCAACATTGAGACTTAATTTTTTCAGCCCGAAAAAGTTCGTAGACGTCTCCGGTTTTTCAGCTTTCTATTTTCACGAATACCGGTTGTTCTGGGTCGCCGCGGCGCTATCGAATATCGGAATGTGGGCTCTAGTGTATGGTCGCTTGTGGCTGATGCACTCATTAACGGACTCAACGCTTATGGTAGGACTGGTTAACACTGCCACATTAGGTCCTGTGTTGTTGTTCTCTATTTGGGGTGGGGCCATTGCCGATAGGATAAACCGGTTAAAGTTGGTGAGAATAACTAGGGGTATGTTCGCAATCTTGGCGTTTTTAACTGGAATGCTAATTGCAATTGGCGAAGTTGAGCCCTGGCATGTTGTTGCAATCTCGGTGGTAACCGGATGTCTTCTTGCTTTAGACATCCCATCCAGGTCGGCTATGATGCCTTCCCTCCTGCCTAAAGAACATCTGAGCAGTGGAGTCGCCCTTTATTCCATTGTGTTCGGTGGGGCATCTATAGTTGGACCGGCATTATTTGCACCGTTGGTCGGACACTGGGGCATTGAGGGTATATTCTTCCTGATTGGCGGTTCTTATATTTTTACGGTACTAGTGTTGATGTTTATGAAAACATCTCTTCATCAACCACAACCCTGGTCGTCTAATTTGGCTCAGGGGGTACTTGACGGGTTGGGATATATTCGCAAATGTCGGCAGTTGATGTGCACAATTATTTTAGGAGTGTGTATCGGGCTGTTTGGAACATCGTATGAAGCGCTGTTGCCTGCTTTTTCAGAGAATTCATTGCAGGGAGGTATCAATACTTATAGCCGCTTACTGTTGTTTGAAGGAATCGGTGCTTTGATCGCTACCCTGTTCATAGCATTACTGGGTGTACATCTTAATCCAACCCGGTACATGTTCATTGGAGTTATCGGATTTGGCGTAGGTATGCTGGTATTGAGCTGTATCTCGCTGCTGTGGTTAGCGGTGGCTTTGTTGGGTTTACTAGGCGCTTTCCGAGTGATATTCGGTACTATGAGTACTACGGTAATGCAAATTCAATCGTCTGATGAGTTCCGAGGGAGGGTGATGAGCCTCCATCAGTTGACTTGGGGTGCAATGGCACTAGGTAGTGTGATGATGGGAGCTCTTGCCGAGTGGACCGGAGTGTCCATGACTATCGGATTGGGCGGCGTATTAGTTCTTAGTTGCGCGTCAATCGTGGCGCTATGGATGTTCCAATTAAGTCCTGTTCGGGCTTTGGAATCATAGAGCGATTGATTGGTTAAGGCGTTAGCGGTTTAGGTTGTTAGCATTGGTCTTGGTGGGATTATTTTATGACCTATTAGGTTGTATAGACCTGTTATCTGAGAAGGTGGTCACAACCACCTTAATACCAGTTAGTTAGAAGAACATTTTGCCTTTCTGCTCTCCCGTGGCAGCCTAATCGTCTGATTAATCGGTTAAATTGGCCCGCCCTATCCTACCCGCACCTCAGGCAGCGCCTCTCTCCAAACACGATGTCGTGAACGTCTTCATTTTCCTGAAGGTAGTCCATTATTATCCGCATCACCTTGCTTTCAGTCCGTATGTCGTAATTATCTTTCATCATATTCATGAAGGTTAAATGGTCGGTATTCAGCTCGATCTCGATGGTCTGTTTTTCGCCTGCCATAGGTTTATTCTCCTGTCGGAGTTCTTTTATCCGAATCAGTAACCTAGACCAATGCTACTAGGTTCTATTCAAAGACGAGTTTACACCCGCAGTCACTCCTAGGTATGAATTCGGGCCAACGTCAATTAGTAAGTTCTAAGATTTAATCCAAGTTAGTTTGTCAGAATCTGGGAATAGACCGTTATACACGGCTTCTTTTCATCAAAGCCAAAGCCCGTTCTAGCACCATTTGCCATCAGAACACTGCTGTCTAGGTCACGCGGGATGGTAGCTGTGCATTTAATTTACCGTGTCCTAAAGACAAAGGGCGGTTAGCTCCGTGGTTAGAGCCTCTCGTTCACACCGAGGAGGTCGGAGGTTCGACCCCTCCATTTAAGTAGATTTCGCAACCGTCTTGCGGAGGCAGTGGCCGTCCGGAGAAGCTGACTATTTCTAGGCATAGCGATCCCCCAGGATATCTTCGCTGGACTTGTATTGATGGGCCTTGCTAACAGCCTGCCAACCGCAGGGCTCATGGCCATCTTCAATGCTAGTACACCTTCGTAAATTATGTTGGATCTGCCGCGGTGAACCCCGGTTTAGCCTTAGTCCTTCAGGTGATTCTCGTAGAATAGGAGCAACCGACGCCACATATCTTGAGCAGGATCCGCGCGATAGGTGGGCCGGTAATCGGCGAAGAAAGCGTGGCCGGCATCTGCGTATACCTGATACTCGTAAGTCTTGTGGTGCTTGTTTAGTTCCTCCTGCAGCCGGGCCGCGTGGGCTGGAGATGGATTGGCGTCTTCCCCCCAAAGGGCCAGTAATGGCCTTGATAGGTGGGCCACCATGTCTATCGCGGCCACGGGTCGCGCGGCTGCAAGGGAGAAGCTACCGGATGCAACGCCGGAGAGAACTGCGAAACATAAATCTAAAGACGGCATTGACCCGACCCAAACCGTGAAGTAGGCTTTAGACGCCTATCGTAGGTGGCGGTTGTAACCTGTCCCACTTGCCTCTTTTCCCTGACCTGTGCATCCCTCGTCCACGAGGTAGGGCCAGCGAATTGGAGCAGTAGGACGCCTCGACCATCGTATCCATCCCTGGCGAGTTTCATCTTATGCTGAAAATCAAAGCCTTAGCGCTATTCTTCACGCTCCTTGTTGCCGCCGGCGGCATGCTCGCAGGCTGCAACCCCGAGGCCCCGGACCAGGACGCAGATCCCGTTCCTGGCAAGGGTCCACCCCAGGAGATGCACCGACAGGCCGAAGAGGCTGAGCGCCTTGTGTTGGACCACCGCCGGCAGGTGGAGCGTGAGCGAATGGAACTCGACCGGATGCGGGATGAGATGCGGGGTCAGGTCAAGCAGGAACGGGAGCAGGTTGAGCGGGCTCGCCGCACTCTGGAAGAAAGGCAGCAAGAACTGAAGGCTAGAGAGTCAATCCAGGCGACGAAAGAGGCCGACCTTCGGGCCAGCGAAACTGCTGAACTCGAGGCGAAGATTGCCGATCTTGAGGTTCAGGTAGCTGAGCTAGAGGTTCTATTGGCCGACCTAGAGAAGCGGGCGACAGACTTGCCGTCAAAGTAATCGGAGTAGGTCTGGCCTTAGCCCAGCACGACGAATATTACGACCAGAACCACAATAACCACTACAGCCACAACGGCCAGGCCGCAGCCAATCATGGTCATCATGCTGTTGGCCACCATGCGGAAGGGCATGGTAATCAGTTTGATGGGTAGGAACAGCAGACTCCGGATTAACTTGAATATTATACCCACGTGACTTTCCTCCTGACCAAGTATGAGTTCGCCCATGCGGGGCGTGTAGTAGCGGTGTTCAAGCCAGATGCGCCGTTATGAAACCACTGTAATTGGACCTACGGGAAAGACTGATTTAAAGTCACCCGGGCAAGTTCTCGGATGCCTCGTCCTAAGTGGTTGGCATCATTTCCCTCAGGGCTAAGGCGACAGGACTCGGGTCGTTGATTTCTTCAATCCGTATCACCTGCTGTTGTCCGATCCCCGTGGCAACCACCACAGTGCCCCGTCCTGTGAGAATTTCGAAAAAGCTGCGGGCTTCGGATATGGAGACGATCCTGGCCACAGGGATCTCCTTGGTGCTTAGCCACAGGAACTTATACATGTGCATGACCCGGCGGTCGGTGATCGTATAGGTTATATGTTGGTTTTTGAGGTACTTCATCACCCCTTTAAGAAAAAAGTACATGCCTATTACGAAGGGCACAAAGGGGAATATATAGGGCTGCTGGGTGAACTCGAGGAGATACCCAGCTGCCACGATGAATGGGATGCTCCATACCATCCGGGCGTAGGCGGGCTTCATGGTGGGGTGACGCTGGATTATCAGCCGTTCACCACTCACCATCGTTGGCTCTGGAGCAATTCCGGCCAAGCCCATGTAAAAGCCAAGGGACAACAGGCCTGCTCCCAGTACCAGCACCACTACGGCCACCGATTTAGGGAAAGCCGGATCCACAATGCCGTACCCACCGGCCAAAAGAAGTGGAAAGGCTATGACGATGCTGGGCAGCACGCGCGAGGCAAAGAAAGGCAAGAAGCGAAATATACCCAACATAGCTAATCCCCCTTAAATAAGGTCATTCCCGTGGTGAGCACTGTGAGTGCAATGCCGATGATGGTCAGCATGCCCGGGTCCATGATGTTGTCGATTCCAGCGGTCGCTTCACCGGCTTTACTGTTGGAGAACAAACCTCTGCCGGGGCCACTCTTAGGCCTCTCACCCGCCACCCGTTGAACTCCAGGCTGACCACTCCCCATCCGCTGCCGCTCCATCTCCATCTGCTCCCGCCGCATGTCCTCCTCTCGGTCCATCCGCTCCCGCTCCATCTCCATGCGCTCTTCTCCCTCCTTCTCCCTCATCTCCTCCTCCCGCTCCATCCGATCCCGCTCCATCTCCCTGCGCTCTTCTCCTTCCTTCTCCCTCATCTCATCCTCCCGTTCCATCCGCTCCCGCTCCATCTCCATCTGCTCCCGCCGCATGTCCTCCTCCATCTCACGGCGGGACTCCTGCTCATCCTGCCGCATCTCCGCGTCGCGGTCCTCTCGATCCCGCTGACGTTCTTGGTCCCGCTCCATCCGATCCCGCTCCATCTGACGGCGTTCCTCATCCTCCTCCCGCTGCCTCTCCGACTCCATCTCCATCCGCTCCCGCTCCATCTCCATGCGGGCTTCCTGGTTCGCGTTCATTCCACCGTCGTTTTGAGGCTGGTTCCCTTGTTGAGGCTGGTTCCCCACTCGTTGAGGTTGCCCGTGCCATAACCATCCCTCGATATCGAAGTTCAATTCGGTAACTTTGCCAGGCTCCCATCGCACATCCCTTGATCTTTCGTATTCCCTCCCTTGGTAAATCACACTGAACTTCAACATTACGCCCGAGTAATTGCCTCTGGTCGGGTCCTCTACAGCGATTTTATATCTCCCTTGTCTTATGGCCTCGTAGGCTACCTCCTGTACCGGTGGTTGCAGGCCAAATCCAGGTCCAACGGTGACCCTTACGAAGCCATCCTGTAGGGGTTGGCCAAAGTTGCTGACATAGCCCGAGAAAGCGTGTCGGGGTGCCTGCTGAGCATGGACTGCCTCGGTCAACATTAACCAAGTCGCTATTGTAGCCAGTAGCATGCTTACTACGAAGCCAATCGCTGCGCCACGAACCATGCCCAGCCTCCTAAGTCCAAAATCGATAGGTCTGCAAGTCGTTTTCTAAGATCCCCTCAGGATCCTACATTCCCTAATGCCACAACTTTATAACGCAAAAGAGCCCCCCATGGCAATGGTAGCGGGTATCATGTAGCTTGTGGGACCCGTTGGACATACCGTTATATCTACCGTTGTCGGAGCCTCTGTTTGGGGAGTAACTGGATCGCCTCTAGCCGGGGTCGTAGCCGGTGGTGTAGGTGTTATGGTCGACGTCGACCATTTGGTCGACCTATATCAGTCTTGGATTAGACGCAAAACACACCTGGTCATAGTGCCATTCCACGGCTGGGAATACTCGATAGTGGGGCTCTTGATTCTATGCTTTGCATTCTATCATCCGGTTTTTCTTGCTGCTATTGTCGGTCATTTGAGCCATGTCACTACTGATCATTTCCACAATCGGCTAACGCCTCTTGGCTATTTTGTTCTATACAGGGCTTGGGTCCGTTTTGACGCCACTAGGATAGCGCCAGGAAGAAACTCCGCTTATTTTCATCATAATTTAACCTCGTTTTTCCCATTCAGAGGCTTATGGGAGCCTTGGTACTTGCGGAAGGTTGAACCATGGTTCATCTCCAGAGAACACAACACTTCTGAAAATGCGATTACTGAGTCGAAAAAATGAGTCCCGCTCGATCTGTGCCCCGACCGCCGGATCGGATTCCAAACACTTGTGTATATAAAAATTGGCATGCGATGGGGCTGATATAGCAACTTACTTTGTAGATCCCACTCATATCCCACAGTATGGATAGGACTGCGTCTGATTTTATTTTATGTCGTTATGCTGGAGATACACGGTATTGCTGGGATTCTTGATGTTTGCTATTGGATATCCCCTTTCTGGGAATGCCTTCTAAGCAAAATCTGATTGCAGTGATGCAAATTGAAATGCAGCCAAAATGTCTCTGGATAGGATGAAATCTATTGATTTACTGCACAGAACGCAGTATCCATCGTAAAATACGACATGGACCGTTCTGCTTTCTGAATCGGGACTACTACCCACTATCGCCTCTGTCAGGGGTATTTTGTGGCTGATAACTATAATCCACTTCTCGGCGGATTGAAGTTACACGAAGTTGTCGAAACACATGATATTCGCTGACATTTTGCCGACCACATCCCTGTAACAGGTAGGTAACTTGACGTCGAGACCATTGGTCATTAGCATCTACAAGCATTTCAAAACTGTCATATTAGGAGCAACACATTGAAATACGACACAATCGTAGTTGGAGCCGGGTCTGCCGGGTCGATCGTTGCATCCAGACTGAGTGAAGACCCTAACCACTCCGTCCTTCTATTGGAAGCGGGGCCTGATTACCCAGACTTCGAGCAACTACCGGAGGAAGTCAAGCAAGGATATGCAACTGGCCTAGATATCATGACTAGTGACCACAATTGGCAATTCATAGGCAAAGCTACAGAGACTGCGCCTCCGATGATGGTTCCTAGGGGTAAGGTCACTGGTGGTTCCAGTGCCATCAATGGACAGGTATTTCTCCGGGGGGTGCCAGAGGATTACGATTCATGGGCGTCCATGGGGAATGACGAATGGGCGTTCCAAAACCTCATCCATTACTTCCGGAAAGTTGAATCGGACACAGATTTCCCTGACGACGATTTCCACAGCTCCGAAGGAGCTATAGTTGCAAGGCGATTCAAGCCGGAAGAGATGAGGACCGACCAAACTGCGTTCTATCAAGCTTGTCGCGATTCAGGATTTGCGGACAGTCCAGACCATAATGCACCAGACGCAAGTGGCGTAGGTCCGACCCCTTTGAATAATCCCAATGGAATCAGGTTCAGTACAGCACTGGGGTATCTGAACCCGTCCCGCCACCGATTGAACCTCACGATTCGACCTAACTGCACTACTCGAAAGATAGTCTTCGACGGAACCAAGGCTATAGGGGTAGAGGTAGAGAGCGGAGGGGAGAGTTTCATAGCAGAGGGTAACGAGATAATCCTGAGTTCGGGTGCTATCGGATCACCACACCTCATGTTACTTTCTGGCGTTGGGCCGGCTGGGCATCTTCAGGATATGGGGATACCGGTTGTAAAAGACTTGCCCGGAGTCGGACAAAATCTCCGTGATCATCCTGTCGTATTTGTTACTTGGACCACGAAACCTGGCCATCCTCTAGATGGCTATGCACCGCGGCTCCAGACCACTCTAAGATGGACTGCGGATGGTTCGGACCTCCGGAACGACCTGCTTATATTCATGTTGTCATACGCGACTGACCGGGCTTACCGAGGGGTAGGAGATATGCCACCGTTGGGGATACGGATGATGGCGTCTCTCGAATTGGCTCTGAGTGCCGGAGAATTGAAATTAAGTTCTACTGACCCAGATGAACAACCTTTCTTGGATTATCGTTACTTTCAGCAGGAAGAAGACCTCCGAAGAATGAGAGAAGCTGTCCGTTTGTGCGTAAGCTTGGGGGAACATAAACGGTTCAATGACATCATTGAGTCGAGGATTGAACCCACAGAGGAAGAACTTGCTTCGGATGAATCCCTGAATACTTATATTCTTAAAGAAGTAACAACCGGGCAACATATATCGGGTACCTGCAAGATGGGACCAGACTCAGATGATATGGCTGTCGTTAATCAATTCGGAAGAGTAAGAGGAATCCAAAATCTCAGGATTGTAGATGCATCGATAATGCCAGACTGCATACGCGCAAACACTAATGTAACTACTATGATGATCGCGGAGCGGGTATCGGACTTTATCAAAGATGGCAAGTAGATCGTACGTGTTCTCGGGACTTGAAAAAGCTGGATCGGATCACACTTCGTATGCGCATCGGGCAATTTTAAACAGGACGATTGCTTGAAGAGACCAACAAATGGCTAATGCGGTTTTCTAGTCCCGTTATCTTCCCAGATTCGTGCCTGGAATATACCGATGTGTCCATTATGACCCAGGGAGTATATTTTCTCTTCTGTCCATGGAACTGCCGCCTACGTCAACCTGGATGGCTTTCGTGAAGTCGTCGATGGAGTTTTGGTATTTCCCTAGATAGCCTGAGGCCGGCCTGAGATGCTCAGACGATGTCCGGCCTCAGGGCTCCCCGGTCGGTGGTCTGCTCGAACGTGTGTCCGATCCGGCACAGCAAAGGTTCCGAAAGGTGCTTTCCCACGAACTGGATGGTGAGGGGGAGTCCTTCTCTATTCTTGCCACAAGGCAAGGATATGCTGGGAGACCCGCTGAAATCGTAAGGCACTGTAAACCTGCCCCAATTTGGATCGTCGAGCAAAAACATGGGCCCGTACATCTCCTCCAAAGTGATTGGGAATGGCGGGGAAGTCATTGCAGGGCAACAGATTATGTCGACGTCTTGGAATACATTGTTCAGAAGACCGCGGCAGGCGGCGCGGACGTTGTTAGCCTTGGCGTATTCGGCCCCGGTGACCTGGGCGCCGTTGTCCAACCACCCCTGGAACCAGGGCCCGTAGTCATCCCGGCGGGACGGATAGGTTGCCTCATGGGCGGCTAATGCCTCGGAAGAGCAGAGAACTCCCCATGCATCCATATAGCCACTTATGTCGGGCATGTTGATGGGGACGATCACGGCGCCCAGTCCTTCCAGCGTCGTGATGCCCGCTAACACGCTCGCCACCAACTCGGGATCTGTATTTTCGGAGATGTACTTCTCGTCCAGACCGATCCGGAGGCCACGGACTCCATGTTCGATACCTTCGAGCATATCGGGTACTGGATCGGGTAATGACGTGTGGTCATTCGGGTCTAGGCCAGCTATAGC
>DUCU01000085.1:17366-18785 GCA_012959605.1 Dehalococcoidia bacterium
AATCCCAGCATCCGCCGCGCACCGGACCATGGGGCCGATATGGTCTAGGGACTCGGCCAGGGCAAGCACGCCGTAGCGGCTGACCCTCCCCCAAGTGGGCTTGAGCCCCACGATCCCGCAGGCCGCAGACGGGAACCTGATCGATCCACCGGTGTCACTGCCCAGCGACCCGTAGCATAAGCCCGCTGCGGTGGCCACACCGGAGCCGCTAGATGACGCCCCGCTCCAAAGATGGGCGCCCCAAGGGTTGACCGGCACCTGAAAATCGGGGTTGTAACCCGCCATGGCGCCTTCGGTGAGGTTCAGTTTTCCCAAGATAACGGCACCGGCAGCGTTCAACCTCTGCACCACAGTGCAGTCGAAGTCAGGAACATGGTCCATCAGGGCTTTGGTGGCGCCCTTCGTTGCGACCCCTCTGGTGAAACACAGGTCCTTGACAGCGATAGGCACGCCGTGGAGGGGCCCCAGGTAATTACCAGCAGCGATGGTCTGCTCCGCAGCTCGGGCAGATGCCAAGGCCTGGTCTGCCATGACCGTGGCGTAGCTCTTGTACTGCGGGTCCTGCTGGTTGATGCGCTCAAGCGCCGATTCCGTCACTTCGACAGGCGATAACGCTTTCGACTCTATAAGGGATGCCATCTCAACGATCGTCTTGAAATGCAGGGGTGTATCAGCCATCGGTCGACTCCTTCGGGTCTAGATATCGATGGGGAATATGCGGCGATATCTCTATTTGGCGCATAGACATCTCTTTCCAGCCTTTAGTGATGGTCTTGTTTTAACTGTCATGGGACTCAAAACGGCATTTTCGTTATGATTTTCGCGTCTTCACAAGGGTCGTGTCCTTCGGAAGGCCTGTCTTTGAGCATCTGATTGAATTCGTCACTCGTCACATGACAAAGGAGATAAATACTTGCTTCTTCGAGGAACCTCATCACCTCGTGGTGGATGTCTTTCCCTTCTGGATTCTTGGCCAGGACAAAAACGCCTTGTCTTCCATAATAGTTGTCTCTAGGCGTGACTCCATCGGTGTATGTTGTCTCTTTAATTGCTCGTTTTGCAAGGTCCTTTACTAGTTCCTCCCATTCAGATTGAGTTACGGTTGCGATGTCGTACATGAGGGCGTTTCGAATCGGAAACATTATGGCCATCACCTTGTGAAAGGCCTTCTCGTCACTCGTCATTCCGTCCTGAGAGGACTCTATAAGGTCATCACCGTCAAAGGCGGGTCTCCCTGCGGCCTTTAGTATTTCGCCCGAAGAACTCGCGGCCACTGCTTCGTTCATGGAATAGAGGAAATTCCCGTCGCGATCTAAGACTTCATCGGTGCCCTGTTTTAACCCGGTTTCGTGAGGTCTTCCGGTAAAAATACAATAACCATTAGGGCCGATTACACAGGCATACCTATCTTCAACCCTA
>DUCU01000085.1:18829-84864 GCA_012959605.1 Dehalococcoidia bacterium
CCTTATCAGGGCCTTTAGGAGCAGGCCCGCCAGGGGCTGGTCTTTCTCTATCGGGACCTTTAGGAGGAGGCCCACCCGGGGCTGGTCTTTCCCTATCGGGACCTTTAGGAGGTCTCCCCAGAGCCTGGTTTAACTGTGATTCGCTAACGCCTAGTTTTTGGGCTGCGGCTTTAATATCTGGTGGTGGCGACCCAAGGGCGTCGCTCAATACTTCAACGCTAACGCCTAGTTTTTGGGCTGCGGCTTTCATCCCCCCAGGGTCTTTGTGTCCGATTCCGTCTTCGCTTATTCGACCCTCGGAGTTGGTCCCACACGCCACCAATCCGAGGACAACAATGGCTATGAATAGATTTACAATGGGTTGTTTCATCGATGGTTCATCCTAGGGAGGGAGGCTCGTGTTATCAATCGGTTTTAGTCTTGAACAAGGCTGGGTAGGATTTCCTTCTAACTCTTAATCAGTAGGTCCAAGATCTTTGAGTTGATGTTTTCGTATACCCCATCAGTGATGATCGAAAACCTACTATGATCCGCTGGCATCGCTATTAGTTTTCGATAACCAAATTGATAACGGACTTAATAACACCATCTGACATAGCAAGAGGTTTAGGCATAGACGCTTGAAGGAGAATATTCCGGTGGCTGGAATAAATTACTCCTGATTGCATTAATTAAAACTACTCGCACCAGACTTAAAAATCGGTGGGGCAGCCCGTGTCAGTTAGACTCTGAACTTCGTCACCCATTTTTTGATAGCATCCGGACTTTGGTGACAACCAAATTGCCCTCTAGACCTACACTAGAGGGTTTTCATTTTAAAACGGATCTAGGTTAGTTATGTGGTCCAGCGCGGCGTGCGCTTTTCCAAGAAAGCTGTAATACCTTCGTGGGCATCTGCAGACAACAGATTTTCTACCATGACCTTCTCTGCCATTTCGTAAGCATCTGGAATATCCATTTCTCTTTGTCGGTAGAAAGCAGATTTGCCTAAAGCAACTGTATAAGCACTGGCGTTGCTTATTTTTCGAGCCAGTGCTTCTACCTCGCCTTTAAGCTTTTCTCCCGGAACCGCTCGGTTAATGAGACCGTATTCCACGGCTTCATTTGCGGTTATCGGAGTCCCTGTAAGCAACATTTCCATCGCTTTCTTAGTCCGAACCATCCGCGAAACAGCTACGCCAGGAGTAGTGCAGAACAGTCCAATCTGGACACCAGGTGTAGCGAATAACGCGGTTTCCGAAGCGATGGCCAGGTCGCAAGTAGCGACCAATTGACAACCAGCAGCTGTAGCTAGGCCCTGAACTTCGGCTATGACGGGTTTTGGAGAAAGTCGTATAGCTTCCATCACAGACGTACATGCCGCGAAAAGGCTTGAATAACTTTCGGTATCGCGATTGACCAGTTCATTCAGATCGTGTCCAGAACTGAATGCGGGGCCTTCGGACCGTACAACGACGACTCTTACTGTTGGGTCGTCTCGAATATAATCGAAACTATCTTTCAATTCCGCTAATAAATGGCTTGATAGGGAGTTCCTACTATCTGGGTTATTCAGAGTGAGGCATAAGATGCCGTCAACCTGAGTCCGTAGAAGGAGTTGATTACTCATTATGCCCCTCAAATAGTGCGATAGTGGTAGTTATCACATCGAAATGTCTTGGATCAGACCCGATGCAAAGTCGAGTCAACTTCACGGCTGGACTATGTGGTTCTCGCATCACCTGTCCAAGAAATCTGGATAGCGATCCTTTACAGCCTTATATAACCTTTGGAGCCTTCGATATCAATCTTTGTCCCGAAGGGTTCTGAAGCGTTCTTTAACCATATCAAGATTTCCTCCGCTGCATCTCCCTCTGCTAATACGGGCCTACCTCTTTGCGGTATTGGTCGTCCGTATCCCAGATCTATGGGATGAAGCACAATCTCTTTCAGGTCGCCGGCGGTGTAATTACAAACTGCTACCACGCTCTGCCAGAATACTGGATTTCTTGCAAAAGCCCTCGTACCACTGCCCGATCTGGTGTCAAGGTAATCACCAGGAGTTTGATCATATCCCAGGCCGAAACGCCGGTAAGCTTCATCGGGTAATCGCAATACGCTTTCATTCTGGAAGATGAAATTGCCGAGGCTATAAAAGATCGGCCTGCCTTTATAGATCTCTATCCCCCTTAACAGATGCGGGCCGTGGCCTGCAAATAAAGCGCACCCTTGATCGATGGTCCAATGGGCGAAGTCTACCAGGAATTCGGGCGGCGTTAGTCGGTTCAGGCCATGGAATTCTCCAGTCTGGCCACTTTCATGGCTATGAAAACCGTATATGGTCCAATCTGCTTGCTTCTGCGCTCCTCTGATCCAATTTCCGATCCCAGACCTATCGCTTTCATTGACTGAAGTTTTGACACCAAACTCCTCGCCTAATACGAATCGGTTATCAAGGAAATGGACTTCGGAGGACGGGTCGATAGGGTTTTCGTTCCCTCGGAACCCGAACTCCCGTTTTGCTGTGGCAAATCCCTCGTATCCCAATACTTTGTTGGCTTTCTGCAAAGCGTCAAATACGTCCCGCTCGACGTAGTGCACCACGTCATGTCGTAATGCGTTGACACCCGGCTTTCCTGGAAAATCAGGCCGGCCTGCCCCTGCCCGTGATTGTTCACTAAAAGTGCTAGTGGCGGACATCACCGCAACCCGACCTCTAGCTGAATCTACGTAGACTGGAGCTCGGGCTTGGTCGATATCCGTACCTCCACCCGCTGCGGGCAAATCAAAGTCTTTGCAGTGACGAAGCGTGGTTAAAAAACCGCCTTCAGAGAAATCAAACGAATGATTGTTCGCTGTTGTAACCGCATCGACCCCCATCCATTTCAGGTCGGACAGATTATGCGGGTCGGACCTTGTGTAGGTAGTATCGGTAAATTGCCAACTGCTTTCATAGTCATGGAAGAGCATTTCCAAGTTGACTACGGAAACATCGGCCTTCTTGAGGATATCGATGAGACCTAAGAAGTTAGGCTCGTTGAAAGCGTTCATGCGTCTTGTAATCATGGCGTCACCTCCAACTGCAATCGATATGTCACCTCGTTCTGCGTTGTATATCATTCGTCTTCTCTTCTTGTACCGCTGTTCCGATCGGTACATCCTCCATTACTTGATTTCTTCTTGAATGATCGGGTCATGTTTCGCTCGAATACGACCGACTACCGGCTCGAAAACTACCTTATTAGAGATGAAAGACCTTTGCCAACTTCTCAATTCCTTCCCGTATTTCGTTTTCGCTGGGAAGAGCGAAGCAGAGCCGGATATAGTTTGCTGCCGCATCAGGATCTGCAGACCAGTCAGGGCCAGGATTGTAGGCGACCCCTTCCTCAAGAGCGGTCTGTACCATGTCGCGTGAATCTATCCCTGAAGGTAGCTTGACCCATAAGTACATACCACCACGGGGTTCTTGGAAATCGACCAAAGGGCCAAAATGTTCTCGTAAAGCAGCACTCAGTACATCACATTTCCGCTTGAGGGCGCTACGCATGTCTAGGATATGTTCATCATAATGATTCGAGAAATAATCACCCACAATCATCTGATCCATGACACCGGTTCCCGCGTCGCTCTTTTTAGATATTAGTCGGCTCATGACATCCCATGACGCTACGACATATCCGAGCCGAAGCCCTGGTCCTAGAGACTTAGAAAACGACCCTATATGTAAAACTCGATTAGAATCATCTAACGACCTTATCGCTTTTTCGCATTCACCTTCAAAGATGAGATCTGCGTAACATTCATCTTCGAATATCGGTACTTCATACTCCTCACTGAGCTTGATTAGTTGGTATCGGCGTTCCATGGTCATCACGGTGCCGGTTGGATTTTGCAGAGTTGGAATCGTGTAGATGTATTTGGGCCGGATCCCGTTTGTTTTCAGATTCTCTAGGATATCTTTCAGACGGTCCATCCGGATCCCGCTCTCGTCAATATCGACCCCGACGAAATTAACCCTACGACGTCTCAGGTTCGACAATGCACCAGCAAAGGTGAAGGATTCTACGATTACAGTGTCTCCTTCGTCCAATAAAATTTCGTTGATAAGCTCTATGCCTTGACCAGAACCAGAAGTAATGAGGATCTCTTCGGTAGTGACGTGTATTCCTCGCTCGGTAGCCAATTTCTCAACTAGGAAGCTACGCAATGAAAGGACCCCCTGAGGACCTCCATCAAAGTTATACATTGCGATGTTTCTCGCGTCGCCCTTAAATACATTGGTAGCAGACTCGATGAAACTGTCCATAGGTACTAGGTCTGGGTCGCTATGGCCACCGATGAAATTATATTTCGGATGGCCTTGCCACTTGCCCGAAGGAGAAGAGAGGTCTTTGTTAAAAAGAGTTGAATAGTCGATGTTTCTACCTGCCATATAACACGTCCTACAATTGAGCTATTCACGGACCTTATTCGCGGAACCACCTGAATGCTGAGTACACGAAGCTGACAGCCAACGCTGGAAGGCGTGTGCCGGAGGAGAACCCCTGTCCCTTTACATCTATAATCCGGGCCGTCTCCGAGTCCGCAGAATCTCTCCGGAAAATATGGACTGTGGTTACTTCCACACCCACCGTACCGAAGAATCCGGGGTTGCTAATCCCACCCACAACGAGCCTGGTTTTAATTAGATGGTCTACCGGTTGAAACCTCTTTCAGAGCCAAATAGTGGGAACCCTAAACAGAACGGACCTTAGCCCAGCCAGAGTCGAATGGTGTATTGAAGATTCCGGTAGACTTCTTGCTCTTGAACATCCAATGGCCGTCCACGCGAACGTACTCCTCATCGTCGATACCCGCCCGCCACATGGCCTGGTCGCCGTCTCCCACCGTGCAGGGCATGAACAGGTACCAACGCGCCCTTGCTGTATCTCCAGTGACTTCTATCTGGGGATTCAGGCTGTAGTGGATGGCGAAGGTGAATATCTCGGAAGCTCCCCGGAAAAAATCGCGGATGGATTCTTTTCCCTCGAACCGTCCCAGAGGCCCGCTCTCCCAGACCGCGTCATCGACGAACAGGGCAGCGATCCCATCTGGGTTGTAGTCGTCGTCGCACAGCTCGGCGTATCTGGCCTTCAGGTTCCGAATGGCGTCAGTATCCTCTACGGCCCTGATCCGGCTTTCGAGATCCTCAAGCTTGCCAATGATATCTGAATTAGTCTGAGCAGTCATGGTTGTTTCCCTCCGCTATTTAGAGTTAGTAAAAGGTAAATGCGTCGCGATGATGATTACCCATCTTTTACCGCAATGCCAGTCAACTGCGGAACATAAGCAACAAAGAACTTAGCATGGAACTTTGGACTAGAATCGCTGGTATATAAGGATTTGATGATTCACTTGTTGGGGAAGAAAAGCGAATAGGAACGATCATATCCTTGGCCACTTTGGCCGTATCGACTGCGGCCTTGGTTCTAGTATTAATGTTTTTCGTCACAGGGCACTGGGAGTCTCGTGAACCTGATGTAGAACACCCTCAAGACCTTACTGTAACTATGCTTTAAACACTGGTTGGAAACCACGCTAACGTACTAACCAAGGCTAATGGGATCATGGGCGAAAATATTGAGACCGTGTCTACGATTCCCGGTTGGGGATGTTTTTGGATCCAAATGATAGATGACGGCAAAGCCAGGGTAGCAGCTAATGCAGGGTACACTCCGGCTCAGTCTTATAGTTACAACCGAATTAGCGACGTTTGGTTGGTCACTTCAGTAGATTTGTTCTGTGAGAACGGGATAGAGACCTGGACCGTCGATGACAACTCCGGGGAAATCTCCTACGGGCGCTCAGACGACGAGATTTCTATCATGCGTTAGATATTATCCATATCACAAGCATTTGCTATACATGGACTGCTGTTCATCGTCGTGCTGATGGCGTTGGCTAGTCCGCCGACGTCTGACGATCAATGCGTGCCAGTAATGTGGGAAGTCACCCGGTTCAAAAGACTACACCGGTAAGAAAGGCTCATCGGAAGGAGGTGGAAGTTGCTCGAAAGCGTTGATGTTGAATGCAAGCACCGAGTAATAGCCCATCAAATTGGTCAATTCCACTAACCCCCGTGCGCCAAACTCATCCAACGCGGCGTCAAAGGTAGTTTGAGAGACTCGGCGAGTTCGGAAGAATTCCCTGCCATAGTTGATAACCGCTGACTCTGCAGACGACAAAGCGGGCAACTCTTGTTTATCTCGCAATGCATCAACTAGAGCGTCGCTCAGACCCGCCCGTCGACCGGCGGCTGCATGGGCGTGCCAAATGAATTGGCAATCAAGTTCACGAGCGGTCGTTATCATAGCCAACTCTGCGACATTGTCCGGCAACGTTGAACCGTCGGACCTTAGGTAGGCTCTAAGGGCTTCGCCTCGTTGAGCTATCTCAGGGACATGGAGTTGTACGGCCACTGGCCCAAATTCAGGGACAACCCCACTTCGAACGGACACTACGGCGTCGAAAGCGTCAACTTGATCCTGCGGCACTTTTCCGCGTGAGGCGATTGGAAAACGTGGCATGACTAGAGCTCCTTGAAATCTATGATTCCTCGGATACTACATCCGCACTGACATCTAGGCAACTCAGTTGGTTGAATATCGTCCGAACTTTAGAACTGTCAACCCAGATGGATATAAACATCCACTAGACGATTGAGGGGTGAGTCCTTAACACCAGCAAATAGGAATCGAACTTACGTTTGAAGTCGGTTGATGGTCCACCGATACGACAAGACAACATTTGATTCAACTTGACAAGGTTCGACTGATCAACCTTCATCTATAAAAATCACTGGGTTGCCAACAGTCCATAGCGGGCCGACCGCATACTGCGCCGCCCGACGCTTGCGCATGAACGTGGCTGTGCCTATAATTTATCTTGTCCCAAAGGCAAGGGGCGGTTAGCTCAGTGGTTAGAGCGCCTCGTTCACACCGAGGAGGTCGGAGGTTCGACCCCTCCATCGCCCACCATGCAGTTTGGGACCGCACGAGTCCAGCCTAGGATCCATAAGGATTAGCCTGGCTCTCTCGGGCCGAGGTGGCGGAACGGCAGACGCGCTGCGTTCAGGGCGCAGTGTCCTTACGGATGTGTGGGTTCAAATCCCACCCTCGGCACCACCATAGCTAACAGCCACTAGTTGAAAGCTAAACATTGCGCTTGTAGCTCAGCGGATAGAGCACTGGCTTGCGGAGCCAGGGGTCGTGGGTTCAAATCCCGCCAAGCGCACCATTTGCATTTATTAAAGGCCCTCAGAAAACGTCTGAGGGCCTTTTGTTTGAGAATTCGGGAACTCCGAAGTTTTGAGACATTTATGTATGTCATTAGTTAGGACATTTCTGGTTGGTTTGGGAAATTGAATAATCTCCCTCTGATTATTGCCAGGTATTGTAGCCCCCGGTTGCCCTTCTATTACGGGTGGGTGGTGGTGTTTGCTGCTGGCACCACCGTCTTTGCCAGAATGGCACCCTCGGTGTTTGTCCTTGGTATTTTCCTGTCTCCTATCGCCGATGAATTTGGCTGGAGTCGCACCCTAATTGCCGGCGCGGTCAGCGTGGGTGCTGTGGCATCCATGGTTCTCTCTCCGATCATTGGCTGGGCGGTGGACCGCTACGGGGCGGGCATTATATTGACGGTCAGCATGGTGGTTCTGGGTGTGGCCGTAATATCCCTTGCCTGGGCCACAGTCCCTTTATTCTTCTATCTGGGGTTCGCCACCGGCCGGATTATCTTCCATGTTCCGGTGCAGATTGGTTCCGGTGCCGTGGTTTCTAGATGGTTCATACGTAAGAGAGGCCGGGCCATTGGAGTGCTCTATCTGTCGGGGGCCATTGGCGGTATCGTCTGCATTCAAATCGCATCCATCGCCCTTTCTAATTGGGGAATCGGCGCCGCCTGGGTCGCTTTGGGGGTTACAGTACTGGGGGTCGCGGTTTTACCATCGGCGTTGCTGATTGTGGACCGCCCGGAAGATGTTGGACTGGAACCAGATGGCCTGCCGTCCGGCCCGCCCGAATCCATGCCGGTCTATCTACAACTGACTCAAGACCCGATTGAGATTGATTGGACACTCCGCGAGGCCATGGGCACCAAATCCTTGTGGATCATGGTCGGCGTGGTCGGGACGCTATTTATGACCCAGGCCGGGGTCTCAGTGCACATCGGAGCGTTCTACCAGGACCGGGGACTTGGTATTACGGCCGTGGCTTCTGCGATCACCATCAATGGAATTGTCAGCGGAATCGGCAGCCTGGTTTGGGGAGCAATCATCGAGCGTGCTCCGGTGCAGCGGGTTATGGTTGTCTTGATGGTACTGAGCGCCACTTCCACCTTTCTGCTCTTCACCGTTCATTCTCTGGCCGCTGCATTCGCCGTTTCGGCGGTCATCGGAGTTGTCGCCGCTGGTGGAAACGTCATACCGCCAGTGGCCTACGCTTCTTATTTTGGCCGTCGGTCTATCGGCAGTATTAGAGGCATCGGCGAAACTGGAGTACAGGTGGGCCAGACTATTGGCCCGTTACTATCCGGGTTGGCCTTCGATATAAATGGCAGCTACAAAGTAGCTTTCCTGACTTTTGCCATCGTGGCATTGATTGGCAGCGTGGTAATCGCTACAGCCAGCCCTCCGTCCAAGCCGAATCAATTTTCAAGTCCCTGACAGCGCTGCGCTTTGTGGTAATATCTCGGGAGTACGCTTAGAGTGATTTCAACGCTCTAAATATTGGGAGGATTTTGAATGGCTACAATGATTGACGGTGAGTCATATTTGGGCAGAGTACTGGTTCAGCCTTTGGACGAGGCAGGGGATATCACGATTTATCTCTGGCCCGTTCGCTGCCTGAAGAGCAAGATGGGTGGCCCGACCTTCGGCATCGATGTCAATGGTGTTGAGGCGATCCGCTATGACCCCCACGGTCCTCGCGGCCACTGGCACCGAGGCGGTTATGACAAACTGGGCGCAGGTGGGTCTCATGTCGAGTTCCCTGACGACGTCCGTGATATCGAAGGGCAAATTTCCTGGGGTCTTGACCAGATTAAAGAGAACGGCGCCGATATGCTGGCTGAGGCCGGCTTCGCCGATGCCGCCAAGTCATTGGACTTGGAGAAAGTCGGAGCAGCTTCCGCAGCCATCAAGGAACGCCTCGCGGAAGACCCAAACCTAATAGGCAAGGCGATTGAGCAAGGACTGATCAACGCTTAGAGTCTTTACCCAGAGTCTTGGTCCAATAGCCCTAGCAACCATTGGCCGGTGTCCCTTCATGTAGGGGGCACCGGCCTTATTGATTAGGAGAAAGGTAAAACGATGGCAGTAGACCAATGGCAATCGCGCATCGAGGCTCTGGAGGGCAAGGTAACCGACCTGGAGGCTCGTCTGGACCTCAAAAACAAGGAAGTGGCCTACATGTATATCCACTCCAACTGGGCTCTGATCCGATGGTACCTGGCACGGGAACAGGACCGCTCCGGTGAAGGGTCAGAAATCTACGTCAGGACCAAGAACGCCGAGACGTTGATCGACCGTCAGCTATCCCGTAACCTACGCGATGTCCACTTCGCCTCCGACCCAATGGAAGTGGCCTACCGCTGGCGCATCGAGTCCACGGTCATCCTGAAGGAGAACGGGTACACGTTCTTTGACTAGGACCCTGCCGGTCTTCGCAGTGGATGCAAATTCTTAATGCGCATGAGATTTCCAAACCTGACGTTCTATGGCTGGCCTAGCAGAGTTAACAGTCCTCATCGGGAAGAACGATTCCGGAAAGTCTTCAATTTTGGAAGCCCTGAGAATGCTTTTCGAGTGGTCTAGAGGGGCATCCGCCAGCTCCGATATCAGTCAATTGAGCGGCACAGAATATCTTTGGTTTGGAGCTGAGCCTGGAGAAAACCTCAATTGGCGGAGTACATTGGAATGCACCTAACAGAAGAACAGATCGACTCCGAATTAGCTGGCTTTATTCAGCTTATTTTAGCCAAGGAATAAGTCAATCAATCATGCTGACAATCATAGACGTACTTAAAAACAAAGAAAAATTCGTAGCTCGTAATTTATTTCGTACCTGTTGAGCGGTTCGTTTCTAGATTGACCCAAATTGTTATGTGCCCCGTGCAGGCACAATACTTAGAAAGGCACCTTTTGATAACAGAAGTTATATGAATGGCCTGGACAAAATTTTCGGCCACCATCACCCATCCCATACAACCTCTCCCAACCTCACATCATTATTAACAACAACCGACGCCGCTCCCTCCGGCTCGTCGCGTTGGAAGTGCAATCTCTGGGCGGGGTTGTATATGGTGCGGTAGTCACGGGTGGTTTCCTCTGGGGGCAGACCTTCTTGGCCTCGGGCTATGGCGCGCTGTAGGGCGGTTTCGAAGGTGCAGTCGATCCATACTGTGCGGTCATAGTAGGGACGGAAGTCGCGTTTTAGTAGGTAGATGCCCTCCAGCAGGATTACGTCCACGTCTCTGAAGTTGAGGGTGCGGCGCTCGTACTCGGTGGATAGCTCATCGGCGTAGTTGATCTCCACTTGCAGAGAGCGGTTCTCGCGAAGCGGCAGGACTACGCCGGAGAACATCTCCTCGAACCGGATGGAGTTGTTGTAGTAATGCTCCAGCGGGTTGGCGAGGTCGAAGCGGTCAATGTTCAGCCACGAGTCAACGCCGATGGCCACGGCGTTCACGCCCAACCGCTGCAGTTCAGCCTCCAGACGCTCCGTGAAATAACCCTTGCCGCCAGCGTCGATGCCCGAAATGGCCGTCAGCACGCTACGTTCCAGGGGCACCGTCCGCCGGGCGTCCAGTATCTCGTCGACCACCTGCTTGAGTGTCACCTCAGCACTTTCATCTGGGCCTAGCCAGACTCTTTGATGCGGCGGATTATCTCGGTGGTCGAGATCGTCGGTGTATAAGGAACGGTGCGGAACTTGCCCAAGGTAATGGGGATTTTGTAGAGCTCGCTGACCTGCTCATCGGAGTAATCGTCGCCGTGGATCACCAGGTCAATGTCGTGCTGCTCCATGAAGGCGGCGGTCATCGTCCATGGCGCGTCGGGGATGACCTCGTCCACGTAACGGCAGCCAGCCACCGACGCAGCCCGTTCTTCCATCGTCATGATTGGCACCCGCTTGTTGACCCTGGCCTCAGCGTCAGACATGATGCCGACCAGCAGGTAGTCGCCAAAGGCGCTGGCTTGCTTGAGAAAGGCCACGTGCCCAAAATGGAACAGGTCAGCCACCATGTCTACGTACACACGCGTCAAAAAACCAACTCCTGGGCCGGTCTGGCGCTGATTACCAGTCTCGGCGTCAGCATAGTGCCTCGGCACAGGAAATGGAAATCGCACGGTCGAAATCGAGAATTGCTCACCCCCACCTGTGCTATATTAAGCGCAACCTTTTATCATTTACCCCATGTAGAAAGGCTTGTATTGAATCACGTTATGACAACAACTACTTCAGGCGAGGTACGCCTTGGCTGAAAAGAATATAGCTTCACGCGCAGTCTCCAATGTAACCCACGCCCATTTCGCCTGGTACATCGTGGCCATGGGCACCGCCCTGCAGCTCACCACCAACTTTGTCAGCCAGGCTTACAGCATCTTGGTGGTGGTCATGACCGACAAATTTGGCTGGTCGCTCACTGCCATCGTCCTCGCCTATTCGTTGCGCAGTATCGTTGGTGCGCTGTTGTCGCCCTACGCCGGTTCCTTGGGAGACAGATATGGCGCCAAGCGGGTCATGCTGGTAGGCGCCGGTTTTTTTGTCGGCGGGCTGGTGATGCTAAGCACCATCACCGAGCTCTGGCAGTTATTCCTTTACTACAGCATCATCTTGGGCGTCGCTCAGGCCATGTTCCGAGTCAATATCCCCACCACCGTGGCTGCCTGGTTCAAGCAGAAGCTGGGTATCGCGGTGGGCATTCAGCAGTCGGCCGGCGGAATGGGCGCGTCGGTCCTGGCACCCGGGCTGACCGTCCTGTTGACCCAGACCAGTTGGCAGACCGCCTTCCTGCTCATCGGTATCGGCGGCGGAATCGTAGTATTTGCCCTGCTGGCATTCTTCCACGGTGAACCCTGGGATGTCGGCAAACTGCCCTACGGTGAGGATCCCAAAAGGAAAGCTGTGGTCAACCCTGTGAGCGGGGCCATGACCAAGATCAGGAACCAGGTCTTTATGAAACGGGCCAAGGAGACCAGGGCTTTCTGGTTCCTGCCCCTGGTCCATCATCTGGGTTGCGTCGGCCATTCAATTTTCATCGTGCACGGCATCAACTACGCTCACGATCAGGGTATGTCCCTCAATGCTGCGTCGATAATCATCACGATTTATTCGCTTAGCAGTGTTGGCAGTCGTCTGATGGTGCCGATTTTGGCAGACCGCCTGGGAGCCAAAGGCGTGATGGCATTTTTCTACTTCATCCAGGGCGCGGCGATGCTCATGCTCTTCTGGACCACCGAGCCGTGGCAGTTCTACATCTTTGCTGTGGTGTTCGGAATCGGTTTCGGCGGCGAGATGTCGGCTTTCTTAGTGGTCAACCGCCAATACTTCGGTATGGGCCCGGTTCGGACTGTGTTCGGCATCCAGAGCATGGGCGCGGGACTTGGTATGGCCTTGGGCGGTCTGGTAGGCGCCGTAATCTACGACGCATTCGACTCATATAACTGGGCTTGGATTATTTCGTTCGCTGCCAGCATGGGCGGAATGATAGCCATCTTATTGATGGAGTCCACCAAGAACGAGCTGATCCCCTACTGGGAAGACTCACTGCCATCGGAGGCCCAGACCTCAGCTCCGTCACCGGCCGACGACTAGCAGGATTAGAGCAGAACAACTCGTTCCTGTCATTCGCAACGTAAAACAAAAAGGACCTTCCTGGATTGCAATCCAGGAAGGTCCTTTTCTTGTTGTAGCTAATTCTGCTGTGGCGAGACTTGGTTAGTCGTCCGCCGGGGTTGGTGCCGGGACGGCTGCTTCTTCTGCTGCAGCCTTGCGGGCGACCGACGCTTTACTGAATCGTTTGCCGATGATTCCCGTCTGGTAGGACGCCACCAGAGCACCCAACAGAATCGTGAAGACGACCGCTGTCGCGGCGTACTGGAAGCCCGTGCGATAGAAGGGCATGGCCTCAGCTTCGGTCATGAAGCCAATCCCTGCCGGCAATGCCAGACCCAGCATGGTGGCCGCGATGGTTACTCCGATGGTGTGGCCCATCTGCCGGCTGGTTTCCATCACGCCCGAGGCAAAACTCCGGTCCTCGGGCAGGCTATTCATGATCGTGGCATTACTGGGCGCGTTGAACGTGTGTGCCGATGAACGCCGGTATCAGCAGTATGGGCAGCACCCAGATCGGAACTGAAGTAGAGAACAGGGCCAGTAGCACAAACCCGGACGCGATGGCCAACAACCCCGCCGGTCGGATCCACCTTGGGTTGGATTTGTCGAAATAGTACCCAGCAATCAATGGCAGGAAAATGCCCAGGAATTGACCAGGTATGAGCACCCATGACGCGACGATGGGGTCGTAACCCAGCCCGTTTTCAACCAGGATGGGCACCAAGGTCACCACGGCCATCATGGACATGTGGAAGGTGTGGTCACTGAACAAGGCCATGGAGAACTGGCTCTTCTTGAAATTGCCAAAGTTCAAGAATGGCTGGACCGAGCGACGCTGCACAATGATAAAAGCCGTCGCCATCACTAAGAACAAAGCATGGACTGGTAGGTGGTATTCCAGGGCCTCTGCGCTGACAAAGCTCTCATCGCCCTCGTGGACATGCAGTCCGGAGAGGATGAATACGGCCAACGTAGCCATCATGAGAAGTGCGCTGGGCGAGCCCAACACCACTTTTTTGGCGGCATCAGTAGCCTTGAGCAGTTCGTACTGCAGCAGCGGTCGGGCCATCCACAGTGCAAACATCCCAACCGGAACAGAGGTCAAGAAGACCAGTCTCCAACTGAAGAACTGCAAGAACACGCCGAATAAGGCCATGCCCAAAAGTGTGCCAATTCTTGCTGCGATAATGGGGATGGAATAAGCTCTACCGCGTTCTTTATCGCCAAAAACAATCGCCAAGATAGGGTTGGAATTGGAGCTAATCATAGACGCACCAAGCCCAACGGACCCGCTCCAGACGATTGCTTGGTTGATGTTTGCTGAGGTAACGGCCAGCAACGAGGCAAGGGCCATTATAATCACGCCGATAAAGTAAACCTTGACGTGGCCAACCTTGGAACCGCGCCTGGCGAAGAAGAATACCGTGCTGCCGATCACTATCATTCTGGCGATGATGGTCCAGGCGGCCTGGGAGACATCGACGCCAAAGTCCTCGGCCATCGAAGGCACCGAAAGGGCCATGGGGATGGTCGAGAGCTGAACCAACAACTGGGTTGAGGCCAGGGAGAGCAGGACCCGTTTTCTAGTATCAGTCGAACTCAGATCCCGGAAGGAAGCCACCAGGTTTAGACTGCGGAATGCATTTCTGTCTATCAAAAGATTGGTAAAATCGCGGCAAAAGCCGCAAGACTCTGTGGTAAAAATTAATCAGCGTCGGAGACCAAGTCGTTAAAATCGGTCTCAAACGGTTAGATGCTATATAACATAATAAGATTGATGCCACATTATTTTAATCATTGGGTATTGAATACTTATAATCAAAACCTCTGATTATTAGCGATTTGCACTGCGACCTAGACACTTTAAAAATAACCTCCCCCTGTCATAAAGGGGGACCGAGGGGGATTTCTGTTAATAGACATTCACAGCCATCTGGTGATGCCGGAATACCTGGAGTACCTGACCGGCCGGGGCAACCTGCCCAAGGCGGTCCTGCGCGGCGGTGCCTACTTCGTCAGCTGCGGCGGCGGCTACACCCAAACCTCCGCAGCCGTGCACGCCGACGTTGAGCAAAAACTTAGGGACATGGAACAGATCGGTGTCGATTTAGCCGTGATCAACCACGGCATCCCCGGTCCTGAGATGCTGGGCGGCGCAGAGGCCGACGACTGGGCCGCAAGGATGAACGACTTCCAAGCGGAGGTCATCCAGAAATACCCTGGCAAGTTCATCGGCTGGGCCAACATTGGCTTTGGCAGTCCCGAACGCTCCATCCAAGAGGTTGATCGCTGTATCAACGAGCTTGGCTACAAGGGCGTTCAGCTATTCTCCAACATCAACCAAAAGGTGGTGGACTCTCCTGAGTTCATGCCCGTCTACCGGCACATCGCCAAACTTGGTGTGCCCATCAACCTGCACCCCACCGCGCCCATGAACCTGAATGGCATGGACCTGCAACCCTTGGTGCGCGGCATGTCGCTGATGTTCGACTCCACGCTGGCGACCATGCGGCTGGTGATGAGTGGCATCTTTGAAGAAGAACCTGGCTTCAAACTGATCGTCCCCCACACCGGCGGCTGGGTGCCCTACCTGCGCGGCCGAGTGGAGCGCATGATCGACATCTACGAACCACCGGAAGGCGAGCCAAAACTGGCCAGGCCGTCGGCCGAATCAGTGGACCGCATCTATGTGGACACGGTGGCGCACAGCCCCGAGACGATGAAGTACTGCTACGAGATGTTTGGCCCGGAAAAAATCATGTTTGGCACCGATCACCCATTCATGCACTGGGAGATCTACCGGGAGATGATGGACGGCTTGGGTTGCACCGACGCCGAACGCGAACTCATCTACCACACCAACGCCGAAACCCTACTAGGCCTAACAAGCTAGGCCAGGCAGGCTGAGCCTGCACCCAAATACGTGCGGAAGCAAACCAACCTCCCCCTTTCGTAAAGGGGGACCGAGGGGGATTTCCGCCGCCACCCAATCTAAGAAGCTCAAGGGATAACCGCAAAGTAAGGACTCGAAGCAATCCCGCAACACACCTGTCATTCTGAGGAGCGCCGTAGGCCGACGAAGAATCTACCAACCCTCATCTTGGCAGACCCTTCGCCCCGCTCAGGGTGACATTCTGAAGAACAATTCTGCCTAAACCGGGGAAACACAGGAAAATCCGGTCGCTGCAGCCCCTAATCAATGCTCCAACTGGGGTTTTTGTTGGCCTCTGCTTGCAGGTGGTCTACGATCCAGTCTTTGACTGATTCCGAGACGTAAAAGGTGGGCATCAGTAGATCGCTGTCGGCAAAGACCCGTCCGTCGGCCCTTGCTTGGTCTGCTGATTTGGAGCCGGGTAGCATGCGTATCCCGATTCTCAGATTGGCGACCGTGGGCTTGATGGCTCGAAGAAAGACGAGCTTCCGCTCCATGGTTCCTTGGGTCTCGCCCGGAGAGCCAAAGGTCTGGCCCACGGTGTAGGGCAGGCCGCCCTCTTCGCACAAACGGCAAGCCTCAAGCATCTGGTCCAGGCGAGTGGACAACTCATCAGGATCAATGGCATCGACCACCAGGTCGCCAACTATCACCAGTGAGCACCCAGATTTTTTCATCAGGCCAATCAGTTCTGGGTCGCAGTTCCTGGGCACCAGACCGGTGTTCCACTCGATCTTTAAATCAGCATCGATTAGAGCTTGGCAAAATGACTTGGCGTGATCGACCGGGGCGTTGAAACCGTTGGCTATGAAGAAGAACTTGCTCAGCCCCAGCCGTTGCTTCATGTCCTTAACTTCGTCCAGGACCTCTTGAATCGGCCGCAGGTTTTGACGGTCTGCAGCGTCGCCGCGTCCTCCCTGGCTGCTGAACCACTTGGTAATCACTCCAATGCCAAACCCGGCCTCAGAGTATTTGTCCAAGTCCAATTCTTCCAGGCGCGGGGGCTTCATGACCCCAGAAGTAGGCTGCGGGTCGGTCACTGTAGTCTTGCCGTCTGCTCGGTACACCAGACCTGGCAAGTCGGTGTACGACTTCCCACTTTCAATTCGGTCAGCTAAATCGGAGAACACGTCGCCACCGCTACCGGCTACGCCCACATCGGGTCCAATAAAATCGAAGCAATCGGACGGGAGAATACTGAACGCCGGCCCTCCGCAAACGATGGTGGCCTTGCTGATCGATCGGATCAGGTCAGTCACCTCCTTGGTGATGAGAAGTACCGACTCTGGGTTCAAATTGCTGCCATTATCCAAGTTTCTGATGGACAGCCCCACCATGTCGGGCTGGAATTCTTGCACTGACTTTTTCACCTCATCCAGGTAGTCGTCGGCAAACATGAGGTCCAGCATTTTCGTGTCGTGCTTCTCGGGGTCCAAGTACCCGGAGATGTAGGCTAGCCCCAGTGGCAGGGGCTGGGCCTGAATGTTGTTCATGTAGCGCCCGTGGCGGTTGGTTGCGATCAATAAGATTCTCATACACTCTCCGGTCCAAGCCTGGTATCCAAACCACACCATTATTGCCCATCAATCGATATCTCTCAATGGTAATTTGTGACGCGGTCGCAAATTACCATTGAGACGCCAGGCTCGCCAGGTTAAACTGTCCCCGTTATTAATCTAGGCTAAAAGCCGTCCCCTAGCTAATAAGGGGATTGAGAGGGACTCATGCGAATCGATGTTCATAGCCACCTGATCTACCTGCCCTACTTGGAGTACTTGGCGGGCCGTAGCTCTCTGCCCCAGGGCGTCCTGCAGGGCGGGACCTACTTTGTTAGCTGCACTGGCGGCTACCAGCATGCCTCACCGATCATCCACGCTGACGTTGACCAGAAGCTGCGCGACATGGAAGACCTCGACATTGGAATGTCCATCTTGAGCCACGGTATGCCGGGTCCTGAGCTGCTTGGCGGGTCCGAAGCCGACGACTGGGCCTCCCGAATCAACGACCATCTGGCAGAGGTTATCCAGTCGCACCCCGGCAAGTTCCAAGCCTGGGCGACCCTGGGCTGGGGCAGCGCCGACCGGACCATCGCCGAGATCGACCGCTGTGTGCAGCAACTGGGTTTCAAAGGCGTGTATCTCTTTTCCAACATCAACCAGAAGACCCTGGACAGCAAAGAATTCTGGCCGGTGTACAAACACGTAGAGAGTCTGGGAATCCCCATGGACATGCACCCAACCGCGCCCATCAACATGAACGGCATCGACCACCGGCCCTTGGTGCCCGGTATGGCCTTTATGTTTGACACCACGCTGGCCACGGTGCGGATGGTCATGAGCGGCGTCTTTGAAGAATATCCGGAGCTTAAATTGATCGTCCCCCACACCGGCGGGTTTGTGCCCTTCATCCAGGGCCGCGTTGGCCGCATGATTGACGCTTGGACCTCGCCCGATGATTGGAACAATCTGTCAGATCCATCCCAGGCATCTTTCGCCAAGATTTACGTAGACACCGTGGCCCACAGTCCGGAAGCGCTGGAATATTGTTACAAGGTCTACGGAGCCGACAAACTGCTCTACGGCACCGACCATCCGTTCTCCCACTTCGAAGTATTCAACGAAATGGTCGACAATCTAGATTGCTCAGAATCAGACCGAGAGCTAATCAACCACGGCAACGCCGAACGCATACTAGGGCTATAAGCAGGCAGGCTCAGCCTGCACGCAAATACCTGGCGGCATCAAAACAAACCTCCCCCTTTCGTAAAGGGGGACCGAGGGGGATTTAGCCCATCCAAACCCAACAAAATGACAGCTTTCAGCGCTCAGTCCACAGCCGAAAGTCCCTCCCCCCGCGCCAGGGGCCAAAAATCCCTTCCCCCGCGCCGGGGGAAGGTTAGGATGGGGGTCACGCCTCGCTGAAACCATGTTAAGAGGCCCCGCCAACCACCTGTCATTCTGAGGAGTGCCAGAAACCCCAAAACTCAACAAACCAAACGCTGATCGCTGTTAGCTGACCGCTGACAGCTACCACAAGGAGAACCATGAACCTGAGAGATTCTGTAATCATCGTTACCGGCTCTGCCACCGGACTCGGCGCCGCCATCGTAAAGCAGGTGGCTGCTAAGGGTGCGCGCGTGGTGATCAACTACACCAAGAGTGAGAAAGAGGCTCACGAGACAGAGGCCGTCTGCGACTATCTGGGCGTGGAGTCGATATTATGTAAAGCTGATGTGTCGGTTGATGAAGACTGCCGACGCATGGCGAACCAGGCCATGGAAAAGTGGGACCGGATTGACGGGCTGGTCAACAACGCCGCTCGTTCGGTCTTCGCCAACTCCAAAGACCTGGAAGCTTTGGAAGGTCAGCAATTCATGGATGTCTTCTCGGTGAACGTGGTCGGTCCCTACCAGATGGCCCGGGCAGTTGTGCCTGCCATGAAAAAGCAGGGCCACGGCTCCATCGTCAACGTCTCGTCCATCTCCGCCATCACCGGCGCCGGCAGCTCCATCGCCTACGCCGCTTCCAAGGGCGCATTGAACACCATGACCCTGTCTTTGGCCCGCTCCCTGGCGCCGGAGATCAAAGTCAACGCAATCATGCCCAGCGCGTTCCCTTCACGTTGGTGGGCCGACGGAATCGGCGAAGACGCAACTAAGACCCTGTTTGAAAAATTCAACGCCCAGGTGCCATTGCGAGAAGTGGCAACCCCCGAATCCGTAGCCCGGACCGTGGTCTGGCTGTTGGAAGACGCTGCTTTCACCACCGGAGAGATGATTAAGATAGATTCTGGCATGCATCTGCTGGGTTTCCAGCCTTAGCAAACAATTCCAAAGGCGTTTTGACTGGGTCTGGAGGTTTTCGAATATTCACTGCTATCGTCGCAAGTAGGCATTAGTAGATTAAGGGGGACGCTGATGAAGACCGACCATATAAAGAAACGGAACATGATCATGCAGATATTTCTGATGGTTATTACCCTAGGCATCTACGCCATCTATTGGTTCTACTCCACCCTGAACGAACTCCACATTGCCAACGGCAATGATGGCGGCGCACTGCTCTGGACTATCCTGGCGTTGATTCCGCTCTTGAACCTATTCGCCTACTGGCACTATTCCAGTGAATTCTCTAAGTTCAATGACGGAAAATACCCCTCAATAGTGGTGTTCGTGGCGTGGGTCCTGTTCTCGCCACTTGTCTGGTTGCTGGTACAAATAGATCTGAACAAAGCTGCGGATGGCGGGTCGTTGAATAACTGATCAACTCAAAATCTTAAGTTGCATTTCAAGGCCGCCTTCACTATGAGGGCGGCCTTTTTATTTGTTGCACTCAGAGAATGAAGCCACCGGTATCAAAACCCGGCTATGCCACCCCCGCTAGACGCGACCTCAAATCCTTGCCAGAATACGTCCCATAAATCCCTTGCGCCGTTTACGCAATTATTAGGAGATAAATTATGGGACCAGAGTTAGTTGAATACCTGAAATATGAAGTAGAGGACTCGGGCATCGCCTGGATCACCTTCAACCGGCCCGAGCGCCGCAACGCCCTGATGGGCAACTCCCAGGAAAAGAGCACCGTGGCCAAGGTGGGTGAATACATGCGGGCGGCCGATGACGATCCGGACGTTAAAGTTATTGTCCTCACTGGCGAGGGCCAGGGCTTCTGCTCCGGAGCCGATATGCGCCGCGACAACGACCCTGATGTGCTCGGCGAGAACTTTGTTGGCAACCGAGACCACACAGAAAGTCCGGACTTTGTCCGCCAGCATTTCTTCCACGGGTTCACCCAGCTGCACCGGGACATCTCCCTCGTCCGAAAACCCACCATCGCCATGATCAACGGCGCGGCTGTGGGTTCCGGCATGGACATGGCCCTCCACTGCGACATCCGAGTTGGCTGTGAGGCTACTCAGTTTGTGGGCTACCACCAACTGGGCCAAATATTCGAGAACGGTGGCAGCTACTATCTGCCCAAGATGGCGGGACTGGGTCGAGCCCTAGAGTTTGCCTACACCGGGCGGTTGGATGCCGAACGTGCCTACCAATGGGGCCTGCTGAACTACCTGGTAGACTCCAGCGAACTTGAGAAGACCACCCGCGACCTGTGCGACCGCATCATGCGGGTGCCGCCCATGGTGCATTGGATCAGCAAGCGGATCATGCGCACGGCCATGGACACCACTTTGGAGAACACCATGGTGCTGACGTCAAACGCCGGCGGCATCCTAAGCGGTTCCGAAGATGCCGACGAAGCGCGCATCGCATTCTTGGAGAAGCGAGCGCCCAAGTTCAAAGGCCGCTAAGCCAGCTTTAATCGGGCGCAGCCCAACGGTAAGCTTTTTGTTAAAAGACCACGGGTAGAAGACCAACGGGGGGAATGACCGGATGTCCACATTCGGAGACCTTGAACGCACCTTCGCTGATCTTTATCCCTACCGCTGGGTTTTTGCGGTTGGATCGATGGTCGTAATAGCGGTGTCCGTCGCCTTCGCTTATAGGAGGGGCTGGCACCGCTATCTTTGGGGCCACAGAGTGCCGGTGGATATGAGACACTTCGAGCGGCATCCCCTGGTCTGATAAGAAAGCGTGGAATTGACGCACGGATTCTGAGTAGGTCTCTTGTGTCCGGGGGCTCATGTTCTCAGCGGCAAGGTGGCGACCGAAGGATTCGAGGTTAACACCGATATCGCCGCCTGCTACAATAGCTTTGGTTGAGGCTGATTTGGCCATGAAAAACACCGTCGTAAAGCTAAATAAATATGTCCAGCTATATCCTGTCGGAGCGGTGTGCGTCAACGGAAAATCAGTTATCTACTGTCGGTAGGCATAAAAATGGGTGGTTAGCTCAGTTGGTTAGAGCACCTGCTTTACACGCAGGGGGTCAGAGGTTCGAGTCCTCTACCGCCCACCACTGTTAATCGAGCCTGAAACGGCCATTTTGAGCTGTCTTAGGCTTTTCTTTTGTGGCTGAGAATGCTGGGTTGCCCCACATTTTGATTGGGCGAGTGCTGTCCCGATAGATCCGCAGCCCTAAATATAAATTTATAGTTCTTTCTTGAGTCGTTATATTAACCCCTGGAATAGGCCGTTTAGCGGTAAAATTCACTGTTATGGAAATACCAAGAATTTCTGAATTTAGCCATTCGTGTCTACAACGTAGACGATACCGTCGGATGCCACTGCTACATAAACTTCCTGTCTCGGATAGATCGTTACTCTTTCGGAATCTCCCCTGTGATTCCGTTTGTTATCAGATCCGCTATTTCGTGCTCTGAAAGCCCCAGTAGTTCAGTCAGCAGCTGATGGTTGTGTTCTCCCAGACCGGGGGCCGGTCTAGGGATTCCTCTTGGACTCTTCGAGAGAAGCCAAGGCGTGGTTACCTGCTTATACGGACCTGTTTCTGGATGGTCAACTACATCCCAGAAACCTCTTGATTCAAGATGAGGATCGGTTATTACCTCGTTGCCATTAAGTACTGGAGCCGACGGAACACCATGAGACTGTAGTCGATGCATCGCTTCGTAATGATCTTGTTCGATGGTCCATAATGCGATAATTGCGTCCAACTCGTTCTGATTAGCATGTCTTGATTCATTGTCACAGAATCTATTATCACTGGCTAATTCCAAATCGCCCAGTGCCATACATAGTCCACGCCATTCGTCTTCAGTTCCAACTGCGATAGCAACCCACATGTCTTCCCCCAGACAAGGGTATACACCATGAGGCGACATATCTCGGTGAAGATTCTCCATCGTCACAGCTATCCTACCGGTGACCGAGAAATCCAGTATAGATTCGCCAAGAAGCATAGTCGTGACTTCTCGTTGCGACAGATCAACTAAGCAGCCTTTACCGGTCTTGAGGCGGCTACGCAATGCAGTCATCAAAGCACCGAACGAAAGAATCCCGACGACCGGGTCTGGATAGACTAGATTGGTCAACAAAGGAAGACCATCCTCGTATCCAGTGATTGAAGCTAATCCTCCAGTTTGCTCCAGAGTTGAGCCTAGAGACCCGTAGTTAGCTTCTGGTCCAGTGGCCCCTTGACTGCTGATTTTCAAGTAGATCAGTTGAGGATTTTGACTTGAAACCACATCATAGCCAAGCCCCAGTCGATCCATCACCGAACCTCGGTAATTCTCAACTAATACGTCGCAGACTTTTACCAAATCAAGAAGTAGTTCTCTTCCTTGATCTGTCGCTAAATCGATTGTTAGTGATTGTTTGTTAATGTTCCTGTGGACATGATGAGCTGTACGGTTCCATGGCCGTTCTCCTGGGTCACCGTTAGGGTACACTCGGAGATCATCCGGCCCGGGTCGTGCTTTCCCCCGGTTTATGTCCATGCGAGATAGAGATTCGATTTTAATTACTTCAGCGCCCATAAAACCAAGGAACATGGTTGCATATGGACCAGCCGCAACCTGGCTAAGGTCTAATATACGTAATCCTTCGAGTGCTGGTTTGGGAGAGGAAATAGACATTCTACGATACCTCAAGTCCCAATTCAGTCATAGAATACCCCAAACCCTGGCACAATATCTCTTCATTGTGCTCGCCTAGTCTGGGGGCTTGGGAAATTTCCCAAGAATTGTCAGCGATTCGATAAGGGGCACCAGGTTGAATGGTATTCGGGAGTGATTCACCCCCAACTAGCTTAAAGAATTCCCGGTCTACAAACTGCTGAGACATCAAAAGGTCTTCCACTGTTGCTACGTATCCAGTGATGGTGCGTAAGGACTGGAGTGTATGGTAGATCTCTTCTTTAGGTTTACGTACTGCCCAATCGGAGATGACGACCAAGAGTGCGTCCTGATTAGCCCGTCGTGACTCTTGGGTAATGAATCTCGAATCGTTAACCAATTCGGGTTTTTCGATCAGCTCACACACTTTAAGCCAAGTGCTCTCCTGAACACCTGTCTCCAACCCAGGGCTAACCCAACCGTCTTTAGCCCGAACTAGATTGCTTCCCCGCCGCGCGAGAGGACGGCCAAACTGAGCATAGATAGAAGAATATAACTGTGATACGGCCATCACTTCCATCGCAGAGATATCCACGTGTTGACCGAATCCTTGAGTATCTTTGACATATATGGCCATGGTGGTGGCTGAGAACGCACTGATACCGGTTGTATAGAGCGCCGCTTCGCCACCCACTTTCAGGGGTGGCCTGTCCGGGAGCCCAATGGTATACATGAGAGCCCCAGCGGCCTGAGCTATCAGGTCAGAGCCTTTGTATGCGCTGTAGGGTCCGGTTTGTCCGAACGGAGTAACTGATACGTAAACCAGGTCATGACATGAGTCAGCGATGTCACTATAACCCAGTCCACAGGCCGTCAAATAGCCAGGAGGAAAGCTCTCAATCAGAACGTCACAGTTCTGGGCTAACTTCATGATAGCTTGAGCATGACTGGGAACGAACGGGTCCAGTGTCACACTCTTTTTGCTGGTATTGATATAAGAAAAAAGTGCACTAGCTTGGGAGTGGTCGATCGTCTGAAAGAACGGTTTGGATGACCGGCAAGGGTCGCCGGTATACGGAGGTTCGACCTTTATGACGTCTGCGCCCCATCCAGCCAAAAGTTTTGCGCAGAATGGGCCAGATACGCCTTGGCTTAGGTCTAGTACATTGATATCGCTGAGGAGATTATCCATAAATTGGAGACGCTCTTAATGTTCTAGAGTTAGGTTACAAAGACCCGATGAACTATATGTGTGGCTCTCATGCTCGTCAATAACCAGCATCTTTGTCGCCTCTACGGTGATTTTCAGCGCGATTATTTGCTCATTCTCCGTCTATACGATTAGGTCTTACTGGGAGGACAAACGGTGGAGAAAGCAATATTTCGATATCGACCCTGAGGCTTATCCGATGCCGCTCCTGCGGGAGCCCGTACTTCTAATCTTAAAAATAAGCGCATTGGTTGGACTAACGTCTTCATCCCAAATCCGTGAACAACCTTGTCGCCCAAAAGTCGTCTGATAAACAAACCAACCGGGTTTAGAAAACGCTTCAAAATCCTGATCAAGAGGACTATCGGCTCCTAGTTTTGAATAGTCTTGAGGAGCGTACAGATTCTTGCTTCTCAGACACTTACGCAAAATGGAGGCAAGTAATTACCATGGCCAGTAACCTGAATACCGTGAGGAAGATGGCCTCACGTGGAGAGGGCGTCACCGATCTCAAGTTTTTACGTAACGGCATTCCGGTTGGTGTCCGTGGTCTCCGTTGTCAGTGCAGGTACATGGAATGTCATCCCGCCTTTCAAATCCGCGCTTCTCAAGAAACGAACGGAACCCAAAGTAAAAACCGTCACCGTCATCGATTGAGTCGAATCCTGCTTGGAATGCTTCCCGCAGTTGATCGTGGTTGGGCCGTTGCGAGACGAAATTGACCATCAGTTCAGGACCTCTGTGATGTCTTGGGCGAAAAACATTTCTTCAGTCCCAACTAAGGACGGGTCATTGGGGTTGATCGTGTATTTTCCAAAAATCCAGACGCCGTCTTTTGGGTTCTCAATAATTTCTATTGTGGCACCGGCAGTGGTGAAGACCTTGACCCCCACCTCCAAGGTGATGAGATTAACTACTTCGGCCATTTAGGATGTACTCCATTGTTGAAGCTGTTGGTTCGTATTCGAAATCCTCAAGGCTAGAAGAAAAAAGTAAGATTCTTTGCTAGTAACACGTTCTGGTCTAAGATGATTTTTCGCTGTGAAATCTTCCATTCTTCATTTACTTTTCTGAGTGTGTCTTCGCGTTTGCCAATCAGAAAATCAGTCTCCGTTTGAACACGATTTCGGTAGATCAAGAACCGGCATTTCACCGAGACTTCAATTGGATCCGTGATTGACGGCTCCGCCCCAAGTAGTTGGACGTTGGTGACGAAATGGCAGATGCGTGACAACGGCTCCTCGGCCCAGTGGACGCCAGTAAGAATCTGTCTTACACGGCGGTCTAGGGTTCCTTTGCCCTCATCGAACCAGTTAATGTCCTGTCCTTCGCGGGTGAACTCCCGGTCAAGTTCGTTGGCCTTCACGTTTCGACGCATTGGCATCCAGTAACGAATATCATCCGTGAGCAGATCCAGCCATTCTTCAAAGTTCCGTTCATCCAGCAATTCTGCTTCTCGAAAGAGAAAATCTTGAATCTCCTCCTTGAGAAGGATTCGGGAGATATTTGTTTCAACTGTGGTCATAGCCCAAGGGCCTCCGGAACTGAGGGATTTGTTAATGTGACTTTCCGTTGCCGTTACGCCAAGTTGCCAACGCATCCCAGTCCGGGGCGCTCATGAATTCTGACCATCGCTGGTAGAAGCCTCTTTGGTTCTGCTCGCCAGCAAACGCGTCCGTGACGTTTCTGATCTGGCCGGGCATTTCCAGACCATCTGTGACCACGGGCGGGCCGTCAAATCCCAGGCCCATTTGATAGTTGTAGGGATGGCGCCGGGCAATGACTCCTTGACTGGCATTGTGGGCGTAATTCCAGTTCTCCATATCATCCTGCTCGGTCAAACCAGAGGGACCGGAATAGGTGATGTAATAGTGACGCAGGAATTCTCTGACTTCCGGCGGGGCATTCTTGTCGATGAGGAACCAGCGCCAGGCCTCATGACTGTTGGCACCACGAGGGTTCCAAACGGCGATGCTGCGTGGTTGGCGCGGGAGATAGGACATGTTTGGGAACACAGTACTGGGGCCGGGAAGCAGACGGGCCCATTTTCCATAATTCTTTTGGCGTTCCGATTCACAATGGGCAAAGTACTCAGAGACTATCTTGGAATGTTGGTACGAAGTTGTTTTCTTGTCGTCCGGCCTCAAGAATGTGATGGTGCCGTGCCCCCTCTCTGGGAATGAGATGTCCAGCGCAGTGGCACCCTCTCTCTCGGTGGTGTCGCGGCGACCGACACCGCTGGGACCCACGCCAGCCATATCGACAGAGCGGTGGCTGATGTTGTGGTAACGGTCCCCGATGAAGTTCTCCGCGGGGAACTTCCAATTGCAGGGAATGACCCATTTCTCTATACCTCCGAACACTTCTGTCTCACCGCCTGCCCCGTCCCATGTGTCTAGTAGAAAATCGAGGTAGGTTGTAAAACCGCCCATGTACTCAGCGAAAGAAGGAGCATGTTTGTCCCAAGTAGCCCAGATGCTGCCTTTGTAGTTACAGACCTGGGCTACTTCCGGCAACCCCCACTTGGACTTGTCCAATGTTTCTTTGTAGGCGTCTTTGAAATACGGTACGCCCACCAGCTTGCCGTCAGTGGCGAAACTCCAACCGTGGTAGGGACAGCTGAAAACAGGGGTGTTGCCTTCGTCATACCGACAGACTTTCATGCCCCGGTGGGTGCATGAGTTCAGGAAAACGTGAATCTCATTTTGTCGGTCTCTGCAAAGGATTACGGATTCTTCCCCCATGGATGACACGAAAAAATCCCCGGGTTTGCTGATCTGGCTTTGATGGCCGATGAACAACCAAGCCCTGGCGAATAGTTGCTCTTGTTCCTGGGCGTAAATTTCGGGGTTGACAAAAATTTCCCGGCTAATAACCCCGGATTCAAGGTCAACCAAGGAATTTCTGTTAGAACTCTTGCTGCGCGGCTTACGGGCTGTTGCCATGTTGGTTTAGCTCCTCGTCCAAGAGATGTTCAAGAGATTTTATGGTTTTGGTTTGGATCGAACTTCGGCTCCAGCCATTTGTTCTAGGATTCGGGCGACGACTGGGTATCCTTCAGTGCCAAGACCCTGGGCCTGGGCCCGTTGAAGTACGTCGTCCACGATGTCCCCAATGCGCGAAGGCGCTTGCACATCACGGGCTAATTGACAGGCGAGATGAAGGTCTTTGGCTACGATGTCCAGCGTTCCGTTGCTGGCGAAAGTGCCGTCTAGAACCACGTCCAGGGAACGCGCCATTACCCCACTGGCCGAAGCGCTGATGGGAATAAGTTTGGCCAGGATGTCCATATCCAGGCCGGCTTTGGCGCCAATGATCATACCCTCGACTCCGGCAACAAAATTGGAATATCCCAGATATTGGGTGACCAACTTTGCTGTGCAACCAGAGCCGGTGCCGCCCACGTAGATGACATCCTTGCCCATGGTCTCTAGTACCGAACGATGTTGTTCAAACACCTCTGGGTTGCCGCCAACCATCATCGTCATGTTTGGTATTCGCCCGCTCACCGGGCAATCCAACATCTTGATCCCCATTTTCTTACAAACGTTTGCCAGATGGTGAATCACAGTAGGTGAATTGGTGGTTGTGTCGACCCAGGTGCAGCCCGTTTTCAGACCCGCCAGGATTCCAGTGTCCGGTGCGGTCAACACATTTTCAGTTTCGACCGGTCCAGGAAGCGAAGTGAAAACCACTTCGCTTACCTCTGCCAGTTTTTGAGGGCTTTCTGCCCAATTTGCGCCCATTTCGCAGAGGTTGGTCGCCGACTCCCGGCGCACATCAAAGACCGTGACTGAGTGTCCCGCTTCGATCAGAGCTTTGGCCATGGGGTTACCCATGGTGCCAGTGCCAATATATCCAAGCTGCATCTATTTACCTATTTGGCACTAACGGGTGTTACGTTTCGATGCCCCCAGATGCTGCCTTTCTCATGGCGTTGCACCTGCCACGTGGCGTCATCGACGGTCCGGGCTCCCCAGCCGTACTCAACATTGAAGCCAGAGGGCGTCTGCATATAGAAAGAGGTCATGTGGTCGTTGGTATGCCGACCTAGTCCTCTGGTGAGTGGCAGTCCTTGGTCCAGCACCATGTCGTAAGTGGTTCCCACATCGTTCATAGTCTGTGTTTGAATCATGAAGTGGTTTAGCTTCTTTGGCACCTTGGCTTCGATTAATGCCAGGGAATGGTGGCGAGGATTGCAGTGAAAGAACGCTAAGTTGCGTATGAAATCGCTAATCTTCATGCCCAAAACGTCGCGGTAGAACTTCACAGTTCGGTCCAAGTCTTCAACGTGCAAGACGACGTGGCCGAGACCTTGTTCGCCGGTGACGAACCCGATGGCTCGCGGTGAATTGAACGGCCGGTCAAAGCTGATAGGTGGGCCGTAAAAAATCTCTGTAGCGGTGCCATCCGGATCTTCAAACTTGATCATGCCCTCTACTCGACGAGATTTGTTCTCTTCGTCGGTGCCGTCAGCGACTTCTATACCTGCCTGCTGAAGTTGTTCGGCCATTTCTCTGAGCGCCTGTTCGTCGGTTACCTGCCAGCCGACGAATTCAAGATCATCTTTTCCGGTGGGCTGAATGATGAAACGATGGCTGTTTTCGTCCATACGAAAGGATAGGTTGCCATCGGCGTCCACCCCATTACTCTCCAAACCCAATAAGTCAGTAGCAAAGTGTTCCCATTCCTCCACGTTGCTAACGCCCAGTCCCACGTATCCCAATTGCGTTACTCTGGCCATGTCCAAATCTCCAATTAATGATTTCATAGATTTCTGACTATGTGATTTCGAATTGGTCTATTCGTTGCGTATGTTGGATGCTAAGGCTTTTCAGCCCCTCCCGTCCACTTTAGCCGCCCGTTGTTTGTTCAACGCTCGGATCTCGGGGGTATCAGGATCCGCGCCGCTCCACCTTTGTGCAGCGCGGCTTAAACTAGAGTCCGCTTCGGCAGATTGGCCTTGGCCCGATTGAACCCGGCCCAACCAAAATGTGTCTCGTACCGACTCTCTCTGGTTCAAGCGGCTATACAGCATGGCCTCCGCTTTTTCGAACTGTTCTGCGCGTATATAAGCTTCCAACATGGTATCTTCGAAGACCTCGCGCTGGGCGTGGCTTCCTCCGATGCGCACCAACTGAGGGAACACCGGCTCCATCAAACGGACGGACTCGGTGTAATTCTCTTCAGCGAAGGCTTCGATACCCTGTATCAAAGGAAGGATAACTTCCTTGGCGAAAGAGTCGCCTTCCTCGGCTGAGTCTTGTAAGCGGCTGGTAATCTGGCCCATCGCTTCGTAGTCACCGCTGCCCGCGAATGCCAAAGCTGCGTGGGCATCACGGAATGCGGCACCGGGGCCCTGGGCGGCTGGAACTGCGATCTTCAATACTTCGTCCCACGGTTTCGGAGATGGAACGTCGCTGTAAATTTGCAAACGCCATAACAGGGAAGCGCTGTCATTCAAGGCGGCCATGCTATTGGCGATCACAGAAGGGCGGATGTATTTCTCATAGCGATCCAAGGTCTCTTGATACTTGCCCTGGGCCATTTCAAAAAGCGCCAAGTGCCATGACAGATGTACGTAGGAACTGGCGGGCGCGTCGAATCCTTGGAGCCAGGAACTCAAAAAATCCTCTCCGCTTGAAGCATCGCCCCGCTCAAAGTGCACGTGGGTCATTGAATGGCAGGCAACGGCGTTGCTAGGATTCATATCTAATGACCGCTGGGCCAATTCCATCGCGATATCCAATTGACCGGTCTCGTGGTGAGCGAAAGCATATTCGGCCCAAAAAGCCCAATCTTCTGTGCAATGAGCCTCAACGCTTTGGAGCAGAGACAAATATTCAGGAGGGAAATTCGGCGAACCAGCCCCGCTGCATCCCAGCATATATAACCGGTGGGCCAGTCGTAGTAGCAGTCTTTCCTGGGGAAACTCGGAGAGATGTTCTTTTATGAGTGCAATGGAATCACTGCCCCGTCCAAATATCCAAAGGCTGATCGCTTCGATCAGCTGACGTTCCCTACGGGTGATTCCTGAGGTCAACCCTTGGGCTCTGACCATGGTCTTCTTGGCTTCTTCTGGGAGGGCCCGTTGTTGATACCAATATGCTAGGCAACCGTGCGCCAGGGCGAAGCCTTCGTCCAGTTCAATCGCTTCTTGAAATTTCAAATCGGGGCCGTGATTTTGGGACAGTAGACGGTCCATACCTTCGTCTAAGGTATCCGCGGCTGCGGCTGAACTAGTGCTAAGGGCCATCCCGAAACGATCCTGGATCCCATTGCGCATCATGGCCTCCATCGGGTCGAGTTTGAACCGACGCTTACTGGGCGGTTGATTCCTGAACAGGCACATAAGAACTATTTGGGTATCGACAACACCGACGATATTTCGCTGAATTCCCGCCACATCTTATTCCAAGAGTCGCCGCCATCATCGCTGCGGTAAAGGTGCCCATAGCGGCTTCCGGCGTACGCCAATTGGTCGTTGGACGAGGAGATATCCACGGCCCACATAGCACTGTTGGGCGGTGTTGGCAGTGAGAGATTCTCCCAGGTACGTCCAGTATCCTTGGATCGCATCACCGTCCCGGTCCGCCCTGGTGTGGTGTCACCAATCGTCAGGAAGATGGTGCTTGGATACCCAGGGTGTACTTTTATCCCACGGGGATAGGTATAGGGAAACACTTCTTTGATTCCGATACTTTCCCAGGTGGCGCCATCGTCGATGCTCGTGAAAACATCATTGTTTACCACAACAATAATGGTCTTGGGTGGACCAAAGGTGATCGCGACATTGTGGACGTCCAGATTCGGAATGTCGGTTCCGGCCTTGGTCCAGGTGTATCCACCGTCGGAGCTGTGCCTAAGTCCGTCCACTTCTATGCCTGCCCAGACGCTCTTGGGGTTGGTGGGGTCTATCGCGATCCCCGTCATCTGTGGATTGCCTATCGGGCATTCCTCAACCACTTCCATGTCGCGGCGCTCCCAATTTTCTCCGCCATCATCAGAACGAAACATTGCGACCGAGGAAGGAGTCCCAGTCCCGGCTAAAATAATGTTTGGGTCCGTCGGATCGATGGCCATCGCCCACACAGAGTATTCGCTTAAAGGCGAAACAATTCTGCGCCAGTTTTGGCCTGCGTCGTGGCTCTTGAATAGACCCCTTTCCGTCCCAGCGAAGACCACCTCAGGCTGATTTGGATGATTCGCCAAAACCCGGACCATCGGATTTTGATACATCCCTTGATTTACAGAAATCCGCTGCCAAGTATCGCCAACGTCTGAGCTGCGCATGACGCCTTGCCCGACTGTGCCAACAAGGATCGTTGATTCATCCGCCATAGCATTACCTCTCATTCGAAGACAGAACCGCTTTGGTTACGGCCCAGTGTACAGGGGGGGTAACCAGCCTTCAAGGAGAAGGCCAAACGGACATTGAGCCAAAGCTAAAACATCAAGCGCCAGCGCATTTAACCGCTTGTTTGAGATGTTCACCAATCGACCCGGCTTCCGTTCCTGATATAGTATTGCCGCTTGGGAAAGCTGCCGGGAAAGATTCATAGGAGGGATTCATATATGAAGTACGACCATATAATCGTCGGTGGTGGAACCGCAGGATGCATTCTAGCCGCTAGATTATCTGAAGACCCGGAACGATCTGTTTTGTTGTTGGAAGCAGGGCCAGAATACCCTGATTTTGAACAATTGCCTGACTCGTTGAAATACGGTTGGGGGATGCTCAATCTGGAGGCTCGTAAGGCCGGTGGTCCCTTCAACTGGTCGTACAGCGGCAAGACCACGCCTCAGCAACCTGAACTGATGCCGGTTCCTAGAGGCAAGGCCATGGGTGGCACCAGTTCGATCAATGGCCAGACATTCATCCGTGGCGCTCCCGAAGATTTCGACACCTGGGCTTCTTGGGGCAATGAGGGTTGGTCCTACGTCGATTGCCTGCCTTACTTCCGAAAGCTCGAAAACGACAATGATTATTCCGGAGATTTCCACGGCTCCGACGGTCCTGTGCCGGTGCGCCGACACCACCGTGATACCTGGCCGCCGGCCCAAGAGGCTTTCTATCTAGCCTGCATCGCTTCCGGGTACCCGGATTTTCCTGATGTCCACGATCCCGAATCCACGGGTATCAGTCTCCGGGCCGAAAACAACATCGACGGGGTGCGGATGAGCATGGCGCTAGCCTACCTCGACCCGATTCGACACCGCCTTAACCTGACAGTTAAGGCTAGCGTGCAGGCGATGAAGATTAACTTTACCGGTAAAAGAGCCACCGGTTTGGATGTAGAGATCAACGACGAACGGTTCACTGTGGAAGGCGATGAGGTTGTCTTGTGCGCCGGGGCAGTTGCCTCCCCTCACCTGCTGATGTTATCGGGCATAGGTCCAGCCGACCATTTGAACGAGATCGGCATCCCAGTAGTCAACGACCTTCCGGGGGTGGGCCAGAACATGCGCGACCACCCAAACGTTACTGTGAGGTTCTCAGTTAAAGAGGGCACTTACGACGATCCCAACGGGATGCGGGCACTCCGCCTCAGGTTCAGCGCCACCGGGTCTAAAACACCCAACGACATGATTCTAT
This sequence comes from Dehalococcoidia bacterium, assembly GCA_012959605.1. Lineage (GTDB taxonomy): Bacteria > Chloroflexota > Dehalococcoidia > Lucifugimonadales > UBA3495 > UBA9611. Next base: position 51,892 of record DUCU01000085.1, read on the forward strand.
CTCCGGCTTCAATGAACACCGTTATCAATGAAGGTGATGACCCAAGTCATACCATAAATTGCGGACTGTATCTGGCGGTGGGCAAGGGCGAACTACGACTAGTTTCTTCCGACCCTCACGCCCAACCCAGCATGGACTACCACTACCTTGAGGACAGTTGGGACCGCGAGCGGCTAAGAGAATCAGTTCGAAAATGCGTCAACCTTTTGAAGGACCCATCGTATTCCGAGATTATTGAAGAACGGACGGCACCAACTGACGCTGACCTAGTCTCGGACCAGACATTGGATGATTGGCTTCTCCGAACTGTCAGCTCCTCATTCCACATCTCTGGCACCTGCAAGATGGGTACCGCAGCTGATCGGGAATCCGTGGTGGACCAGCACCTCAAGGTTCGCGGCATTGAAAACCTGCGGATTGTCGATGCGTCGGTAATGCCAGACGTGGTCCGCGCTAACACGAATGTCACCACAATGATGATTGCCGAACGGGCGGCCGATTTCATCAAACAGGGTCTTTAGCATGCTGGTCGGGAGTTAGCATAGGATTTGTCGACCTGGGTGCCTTGCAGCGGATTACGGAGTAGAGAGCTTCGGTTGGTATTCCTCCGTGGATGGTTGGAACGCAAACCAGAATGCAGATCGGCTTGGCAACCGTTCCAGCCTGCTCTCAGGGTTGTCCAAGCTGATTAGGACCTTTTCATGGTCGTACTCGTGAACCTAACACTTCTCCGGCCGATTGGGTCATATATTCCATTATGGCGCGAATACTACTACTAACAAGCACATGGGGCCGCCACCAGCTGATTGGTACTCCGCCTTGGCCTAATCATGACCGTCATAGCCATCGGCGTCTTGTTCACTATAGTCCTGCCTTATTGGAGCATGGTCGGCGAACGTCCGGAGCAGTGACGGGATGGTCCAGAGTCAATCACCGTTGTCGAAAATATCGCTCCAACCCAACCAGTCACAATTATTGGTTTTCGATATCACGCCCTTCTGGTAAATTAGACAAGGAAATCCAGACGAATCAGCGTATTATTCAGGTTGATACAAACCTCAGATGATAAGAAGCCTAAGTTTTTGCTGAGTGGATTAGAGACGTACGAATAAACAGAAACGTTTGGGCCTTAGGAGAGTAAATGGCAGTACAAGATTGGGAATCAAAAACCTCAGACATCGTTTACAGAAAATTTGAGGCTGGAGAATCACTGGTAGAAACGCTTGAGTCTTTGGCGCGTGCCAATGGCATTCGGGAAGCGATCGTGACGTCATGCATCGGGAGCTTTAGAAACCTGAGCCTGCGCAACCTTTGTGCTTGGGAAGAAGGCTCTCCAGAATTCCAGCGTCAAGAAATTAATGAGACTATGGAGTTGGTTAGCGCGGAAGGCTATATTCAGCCGTTGCCGGATGGTGGCCTTCGGGTGCACATTCACGTTGCTGCGGCCCGTCCTAACGGCGAGATGGTCGGTGGCCACTGCGAAGACGCCACCCTTTTGAGCGGCGCTTTCATGTACCTTCAGGTCTTAGAACGGGAATAGGTGTCCTAGTAAAAGATTGGTCGACGTTTGCGAGAGGGCTTTTTCGGAACGTCGGCCTTTTTTGTTGCCCAAATATTTGCCTCAGTGTAGTATCACCGAGAGTTCACCCAGTAAGGGAATCAGTGATATCTGGATCGTCCTAGCCCAGAAGACAAATCAACCAGGGAGAATCCATGAAATACGATATTGTGATTGTTGGCGGTGGAGCCGCCGGATCAGTAATGGCTGCTAGACTGGCCGAAAACGCGAATACCTCTGTTCTGTTGCTAGAAGCTGGAAAGGATTACCCTGACCCGGATAACCTTCCGGATGAAGTAAAGTACGCCACCACAAGTTTTGCAGAATCCCCAGAGTCGGAACACAACTGGGCCTTGCGTGGAACCATCACCGAGGAGCAGGGCGAGATTCACGTAGCCCAGGGCAAGGTGATTGGCGGTGGGTCGTCCATCAACGGCGCGGCGATGCAGCGAGGATTGCCCGAGGATTTTGATTCCTGGGCCGAGATGGGTAATGATCAATGGTCTTATGACAAGGTTCTACCATATTTTAGGAAATGCGAACGCGACCTAGACATTCGCGATGATTTTCATGGGACTGACGGACCAATGCCGGTGCGTCGTCGCCAGGCAGGTGAATGGCCTGATATTCAAAAGGCATTCCACGCCGCCTGCCTGAACGAGGGTTACGGATCGGTTGAGGATACCAACGGCCCAAACCCCGCTGGAGTCGGCGTATGGCCGTCTAACAACCTGGACGGCTGGCGGATGAGCGCTGCATTGACCCACTTGAATCCCATGCGCCACCGTATAAACCTAACTGTGCGGGGGGAGGTCCTCGTCAGGAAGGTGTTGATTGAGGACGGGAAGGCCGTCGGTGTGGAAGCAGAAAGCGGTGGTGAGGTATTTAATATAGAAGCAGACCGTGTGGTTTTAAGCGCTGGGGCGATCAAGTCCCCGCACCTGCTTATGCTGTCGGGCATCGGCCCAAAGGACCAACTTGAGGAGTTCGGAATTCCGGTCATCAAGGATCTTCCGGGAGTTGGGCAAAACCTGATGAACCATCTGAGCGCTCAAGTTACTTTCAAGGTCAAAGACGGATTGTCACTCTTCGGCGATACCGATTCGATCCACTTTGGTCTGCACTACACTTCAGATGGGTCAAGTGAAGTCAATGACATGCTGATGCGGACCACGCCAATGGTCGATGAACGGCCGGAGCGTGTCCCAGGATTGCGGACCAAATCCCTAAACGATGACGTCCCGGCAGACCGTGTGGCCAGAGTTTCCATCACGCTTGGGTTGCCTGACGGATCAGGATACGTGAACCTCGCATCGGCTGACCCATCGGTGCAGCCTACATTTAACTATCGTTATCTACAGAATGAAAACGACAAACGCCGGGTTCGGGAAGGCATACGGAAGGCAGCTGATTTTCTTGAATCCGACGCGTATAAAAACGTATGCGATTACCGTCTCCATCCTTCGAATGACATCTTGTCCGACGACGATGCTTTGGACCTGTATATACGCCAAACCGTAGGCACAGCCCGGCATGTTGCTGGTACCTGCAAGATGGGACCAGACTCAGACCCGATGGCTGTTGTTGACCAATACTGCAGCGTCAAGGGAATCACCGGATTGTCGGTGGTCGATGCGTCGGTGAAACCCAAGATCACCAGGTCAGGCGGCAGCCACGCAACGGTCCTCATGATGAGTGAACGCGCCGTGGAGTTCATTGCGCCAGCGTAATTTCTCCCTTCAAAGAACAAAAATAATAACGGCCTACACGAGGTACTCATCTACAGATCCATGGTGCGTACCTCGTTCTGGCTGGGCACCCACTGAATAGCACCAATTATCCGTTACGCGAGCGGTATCAACATGACAATCCCCGGGAAACCACCGGCTCCCACTGACCAGGTGCACCACATCGGAATCGCAGTGGCCGATCTGGACTACAGTATCAACTTCTATAAAAGCATATTTGGGCTGGAACCCGGTCCAATCATAGTCCGAGAAGAACTTGGTGTTCGTGGTTGTTTTATCGCAATCGGCAGCACCAACTTGGAACTCCTGCAAGGAACTGGCCCGAAAAGCTCTATTTCGATTCACATTGAAGAAAAAGGTGAAGGCCTTCACCATATTTGCTTTGAGGTAGAGGGAATCGAAGAGAAATTGAAGACCCTTGAGGAGCTTGGCATAGACCTGCGTGACAAAATTCCCAGAAAGGGGCTCATGGGGGGAGACATCGGATTCCTGAGCCCTTCCGCAGCAAAAGGGGTTCTAATTGAGTTGGCCGAGCACGAACATTAACCCACTGTAACGAGCCCAGTCTTTTAAAACGAAATCGCAAATTGGAGTAAACGACATGTCTGTTGGCGTAATAATTCCTCTGCCGGCTTACACCTTGAATCCAGCATTCATCGCCAAGAAAGCGGAAGACCTCGGGTTTGAGTCTATCTGGTACCACGAACATCCGGTGTTGCCAGTGGCAAGCCAAAGTTCATTCCCGGCCACCGGAGGCGAGATTCCTTGGACTTATGCCCATTTTTCAGAGCCTTATATCTCGTTGGCGATGGCGGCAGCGGTAACTAGCAAGATCAAGTTGGCCACCGGAATAACATTGGTGCCAGAACGAAATCCGCTGATACTGGCCAAAGAGATTTCTGTGCTAGACCTGCACAGCGGCGGCCGGTTCATCTTCGGAATCGGGGCCGGCTGGAACCGAGAAGAGACGACAATGATGGGCGGAGACTTCGATCACCGGTGGACCCAAACGCGTGAGGCAGTGGAAGCGCTGAAAGAACTGTGGACCAAAGACGAGGCCGAATACCATGGTCGTTACTATGACTTTCCTCCCGTCTACAGTTATCCTAAGCCGCTCCAAAAGCCCCATCCGCCAGTCCTGTTGGGCGGTAATGCCAAGAATGTCCTGCGAAGGGTCGCCACTTGGGGCGATGGTTGGTTACCGAACAGAGCGACCGCCAGTCAGATTGAAGAAAGCAGGAAAATCTTGGATACATTGGCTTCGGAGCGTGACCGGGACCCTACGTCATTGACCATCTCGGTTTTCGGTCAACCCACTGACACCACCAGGCAGCAAGTGGATGATTTTATTAACGCTGGGGCTCTTAGAGTGTCAGCCTGGGCACCGCATTGCGAGACCGAAAAAGAAATGGAAAATGAGCTGGAGCGAATGTCCGAAACGATGATTCGGTAGTCGACACTGTCAGGTTATGTAATTGCTAGTCACGGCCGTGGCGCAAGGCCCTTCCTGCCAAGGCTCCGGTGTGTTGGCCTTGGTCTACCACAACCTTGCCGTTGACCAGAACGTAATCGATGCCCACCGGATATTGCTTGGGATTTTGGAGCGTGGCCGGAGAACTCACGGTATCCGGGTCAAACACCACGATGTCCGCCTTCATTCCATCGCGTAACATTCCACGGTCGCGAATATCCAGTCGGTGGGCGGCCATAGAGGTCATCTTTCGGATGGCCTCTTCAAGGGTCAATCTGCCTTCTTCACGCACGTAATCCGCCAGTATCGTAGGGAAAGTCCCGTAGCTGCGCGGGTTGGGGTATTCACCTAGTAGTACCGCATCGGTGCCGATCATTGTTCTGGCGTGGGTTATAAAATCTGGGAGCGTTGTCAGGCTGGGTCCCGGTGAAACATAGGAGATCTGCAGGTCTTCGTCCAAAAGCAGGTCGCAGATGGTGTCGACCTCGCCCTTTTTCATCATCTCCGCTGCTTCAGCCAACGACTTGCCTTCAAATCTTAGGTTGTGGGGCTGCTTAAAGTTGGTCATCATCAGCTCAGTAAACGACCCACTGCGAGGGCGAATTTCCTGCCTAAGACGTTCTCGGCCTTCATCGGAGCGTATTATTGCCTTGAGTTTTTCCGGTCCGCCGTTAAATGCCCATGATGGGATCAATATCAGGAGTCGTGTGCTGCTATAGCCGTAATGAAAACAGTCCATGGTCACGTCTTGACCTTGGCCAACCGCTCCATCAACCAATTCCAGTAGCCGCTTGGCGCTCCCAGAATGGGTCAACTTCTGGTAGAAGTGGGTCAAATGACAGGGAATTTCCCCCCGCTGCCCAATCTCCAACGCCTCTTTTACTGGGTCCAAGAACTGGTCGCCCAGTGTATTGCGCAGGTGGGTGTGGTAGATGCCACCATAACGGCCCGCAACCTGTGCCAATTCCACCAGCTCGTTGGTGTCTGCGTAGCTGCCCGGCGGGTAGTCGAGCCCAGTGGATAGACCAAAAGCGCCATCCTCCATGCCCTCGCGCAGCATGGAGCGCATGTTCGCGATCTCAGAGTCGCTGGCCGGTTTTTCGTCCCAACCCACGGCAGATATGCGTAGAGGCGAGTTCCCAATGACATAGGCGATGTTCACGGCCACGGTGCCGTCGAACATGTTCAAGTACTCAGCAACCGTGGACCAATTTCCCGGCAATTCAGGTGCGCCGTCCAGGCCCGAATTCAGCTCGAAGAAGGCCAGAAAATCATCGTGGGACGTAAAGGGCGCATAGGAGTTGCCGTCAACACCGACGAGTTCTGTGGTGATACCCTGACGCACCTTTGGGTGGTGTTCCGGTTCGGCTAATATCATCAGACCGGAGTGGGCGTGCACATCAATGAACCCGGGGCAGACCACTTTCCGTTTTGCGTCAATGACCCGTGTCGCCTCCACGTCGTTTAAGGCGCCTCGGAAGATGCTGATCGTATCTCCTGACACGCCCACGGATCCGTAGAATCCAGGATTGCCGGTGCCGTCCACTATGATCCCATTGTTAATCAGAAGGTCTAACAATTATTACCTCTCTTATTAGCTGCCGTTGCGCGAACTACTCTACATGATTATAGAAGTTGGATAACCATCGAGATTACCGCCATTAACAAGATGCTGCACGAGAATAGCGACGGACATGTTCGTAGTAGAATCCGCACCACGGCGAACTTACTGTGGGAGGGGTAGTGGCGGCCATGGGCAGGCAGAAAGTGGACCGGCGGTTTAAACTGATGCGGAAACGCAGAAGATAAAGCCCGTGAGATTCACCAAGCAGAAATGAGAAGGTGACGATGACATTGAGGGACACTGGTAAAGCTGACATCATCTTGCATGCTGGTAAAGTTATAACCGTTGGCAATGACGACCGAATCGAACAGGCCGTGGCCGTACGCGGTGAGCTTATTCAGGCCGTTGGTAGTGATCAAGACGTGCTTGCCTTGGCCGGCCCTGACACCCAAGTCATAGATCTGCGGGGGCGGACGGTCATCCCTGGGATCATCGATATACACGCCCACATGGACCGGGAAGGATTAAAGCGAATCTACCCCTCTCTTGAAGGCGCAACGTCGATACCTGAAATCCTCAGCCTGATAAAGCAGCAAGTAGACCAGAAGCGCCCCGGTGAATGGGTCACAACCATGCCAGTGGGTGATCCGCCCAATTATGCCGATATGCCCGCCAACCTTCAGGAAGGGCGTTTCCCCGACAGATGGGACCTCGATAAAGTATCGCCGAACAACCCTGTTTATATCCGGGGTACATGGACACCCTGGAATGTCCCTCCGTCAGTGGCGATTGCCAACAGTATGGCATTACAACTGGCTGGCATCGATCGGAATACCCAGTCGCCCGACTCAAGCGTGACCATAGATCACGACGATTCAGGTGAACCAACCGGCATATTGAGAGACTCGGAGAGGTTTCCATCGTTGGAATTCACTCTGATGAAGGTTGTGCCTAGGTTCACTCAAGAACAACGGGTGGCTGCCTTGAAAGAGTCGATGCAACTCTACAACTCGGTGGGAACAACTGGCACCTATGAAGGCCACGGTGTAGCTCCGGAGGTGATGCGAGCCTACAAAGAAGTTTGGGATGCCAACGAGATGACGGTCCGGGCCCATCTGGTGTTGAGTCCCGAATGGAAAACTGTCGCCGGTGCGGCTAAAGAGATGGAACGCTGGGCGCATGCGGCTTCCGGCCAGGGATTTGGCGATGGGATGCTTCGCGTTAGCGGCTACTACTTATCCCACCGTGGCAACAAATACACCGCGCGTGCTAGGTCAGCAGAGCTTCCATTCACCGGCTGGGCGGGTTTTGCTGAAAGCTACAATTCGCCTGCTAAATTTCATCAATTGGCCCTGTTGGCAGCCAAGCACAACCTGCGGGTCAATACCATTGTTGCCCGCGGACTGGGTGAAGTGTTAGACATATTCCAGGAAGTGAATCGGGAGATTCCAATCGGCGACAAGCGTTGGACGATCGGCCATGTGGTTGAGACATCCGCCGAGGAATTAAAGGTCATCCGGGAGTTGGGCCTAATCATTGAGACTATCCCCCTGACTCATCTGTGGCTGCGCGGCGGCCAGTTTGTGAAAGACTCCGCCAGGGCCGACAAAGCCGTGGCCCACAAAGATTACCTGGACCAAGGCGTACGATTTGGCATGGGCACGGACAACAAACCGTACAGTCCGTTCCCTACGATATGGGCAGCGGTTGCCCGACAGGAGCGCACAACCAACGAAGTGATTGGACCAAACCAATGTCTGACCCGGATGGAAGCATTGCGCGCAATCACCATGGGCGGCGCTTATTTCTCATTTGAAGAGAATCGTCGGGGTTCACTGGAGCTGGGTAAACTCGCCGACGTTGCGGTGCTATCCGGCGACTACTTGGACATACCGGAAGACGAGATACCCGACTTGAACTCGGTGCTGACTATGCTTGGCGGGCGTGTTGTTCACTCTTCCGGCTTGCTTGAATAAAGGGCCGGGTTGTTGAGTCCCTTGGGAATCCCGAAGAGAATGCGCTTACTGGAATTGGAGAAGTGAATGACTGATCGTGTGCCGTCCGCCCCAAAAAGACCTCAAGAAATAACGAACCACGGGGATGTTAGGAATGACCCGTGGTTTTGGCTCCGTGATATCGATGACCCAGAAACCATGGAGTATCTCAATGCTGAGAATGCCTATACCGAAGCGATTTTGGAACCTGAGAATGCGCTTCGAGAAACCCTATTCGATGAGATGCGAGCTCGGATAAAAGAAGACGATTCCACCGTTCCCCAAAAGGACGGGGATTATTACTACTACACCCGCTTTGAAGAGGGCAATCAATACGCCATAGTTTGTCGCAAGTATTTTTCGTTGGATGCGGACGAAGAAGTCATTCTAGACGTAAATGAACTTGCGAAAGACCTAGATTACTGCCGCGTTGGCAGTTTGGAGAACAGCCCCGACCATAAATTGTTGGCTTATTCAATGGACTCTGACGGCTCAGAGATTTACACCATCTACGTCAAGAATCTGGAGACTGGCGAACTGCTGCCAGATGCCATCACCAACTCCTACTACTCCCTGGAATGGGCCAACGATAGCAAGACCCTGTTCTATGACGTTCTGGACGAAAACCACCGGCCAGTTAAGGTGTTCAAACATCGTCTGGGGGACGATCCGTCGGCGGACGAACTGGTCTACCAGGAGATGGATGAGCGTTTCTTCGTCGGGGCGATGAAATCGTCCAGCAATCGTTTTATCTTCGTGGCTGCCTCAGGAAACAACATGTCAGAGTGGCGTTTCATAGAAGCCGATAATTCGGGTTCTGCGTTGACGTTGATTGAGACACGCCGTGAGGGGTTTGAATACGATGTAGAACACCACGGCGATCGGTTCCTAATCCGCCACAATAGCGGAGATGCCAAGGACTTCCAGGTCTCAGAAACACCGATAGCGACGCCCGCAGAGGAGAATTGGCAGGACTTGATACCTCACGTGCTGGGTCATCCCATCGGAGGTATCACCGTTACCCGAGACCACTTGATTCTTTCAAGTCGTGATGACGGGTTGCCTCAGATTCGTGTGATTGAACACGCCACTGGGAATTCCTTCGATATTCCTTTCGATGAAGAAGACTATTTTGTGGGGGTTATGGAAGGTCGGGAATGGGAGACTTCAACACTACGGTTTTCCTATTCCTCGATGACTACTCCAGCGACGATCTACGACTACAACATTGAAACGCACGAGCGGGAGTTGAAGAAACAAACCGAGGTTTTGGGAGATTTCTCCTCGGATAAATACCGGACTAGTAGGATCCTAGCGCCGGCAGAAGATGGAACTCTGATCCCGATTTCGATCCTCTATTCAGAGGACACTCCTCTCGACGGTTCGGCGCCGCTTTATCTGTATGGATATGGGTCGTACGGCATCGTCGTCGATTCCAATTTCGGCTCGGCTCGGCTGAGTCTGGTGGACCGCGGGTTTATCTTTGCCGTGGCCCACATCCGCGGCGGGATGGACTTAGGATGGGACTGGTATGAAGATGGAAAACTGCTTAAAAAGCGGAATACTTTTACTGATTTCATTGCCTGCGCCGAGTATTTGGTCGACCAGAACTACACAGAGAAAGGTCGAATCATTGCCTCCGGTGGCAGTGCCGGCGGCATGCTCATGGGAGCGGTGGTCAACCTTCGCCCTGACTTGTTCAAGGCGGTGGTCGCCGATGTTCCCTTCGTGGACGTTCTGAACACAATGCTGGATGACACTCTTCCATTGACCACAATGGAGTACAACGAATGGGGCAACCCCAACGAGAAGGATTTCTATGATTACATGAAATCTTATTCACCCTACGACAATGTGCAGCGCCAAGATTACCCTCACATGCTAATCACTGGGGGTATCAGCGATCCAAGGGTGACCTACTGGGAGCCGGCTAAATGGACCGCTCGCCTGCGGGACACCAAGACCGACGACAACCTACTGTTGTTGAAGATTCACATGGAATCGGGGCACGGTGGAGCGTCGGGCCGGTTTGATCGACTGAAAGAAGTAGCGCTGGAATACGCCTTCGCCTTGAAAGTCTTTGGAATGAGCGAAACGACAAAACAATAAACCGAGGGATATCTAATGGTACAAATCGTAACGGTCTACCCGGGTGCCGACGGCGGATCACGTCTTGCTGACGTGTCCATGGATCAGTTCTCTGAGATCATCCAAAACATCGGAGAAGGCCCCAAACAGGCTGAATCAAAGCCCTTCCTATTCTGAATCCGATTACCACACCGCCTCCCGCCTCCAATAGGTTATGTATCTGGAAGGAATCTCCGAGATTGAAATTGCCGATGGCATGTCCAAACAACTGCACCCAGGAGATATCCTGGTCGCTCAGGACACCACTGGACACGGGCACATCACCCGGAGAATCGGAGACGGGCTCCGAATTTCGATAAACGCTCCATTGGAAGACGGCCCCTGGCTCCCAAATCCGTAAACTGTCAGACGATTCTGTTTTTAGGAAGGTTCACTATTGGCTAGAACGACGATCGAAAACAATGTCATCGCCTACCTTGATAATGACGACAGCCCCGATATTACCAACCCGATTCACTCCACTGAAATTGCCAAAGCCTACGGGTTTGACGGCCCACTTGTGGGCGGAGTCACGGTGTGGGGATGGGCGACTGACACAATCATGGAGGCCTTGGGCGAAGGCTGGCTGGATCAGGGTTGGGCCGAGTATTTGTTCCGGCAACCCACCTATCCAGGTGACTCGCTTACGGTGAAAGCGGTGCTGAATGAAGACGTACCTCTTGCATCCTGGAGCGTTGAAATGATCAATAAATCCGGTGATGTATGCGTGACCGGCACGGTCGGACTCGGAAAAGCGGAATGGCTCCAGGAGCTTAAACTCCCAGGCTCAATGGGCGCTTCGAGCGAGCCGGAGAACAAAGGCCCTCTGACCCTTGAGAACGCGGAGATTGGGAAGGATTGGTTGGCGGCGGAGCTTGGTTTTTCAGAGGAGGAATCCACAGAGTTCATCGCAAAAAAACAGCATACCGACAACCCGTTATTTCTCGGTGGCAACGGAATTGCACATCCTTCTTGGACTGCCGGGTGGGCCGAGAAGCTGTTGCGGCACAATTTTGAGATACCAAGCTCCATGCATACGAAAAGCCGCGTTCAGCACCACGCCAGGATACCGATTGGAACCTCAGTGATTGGAGGCGCTCACCTGATTGATGCCTACGAGCGGAAGGCCCATCATTTTGCGAACTATGATGTCCTCTTGGCCGATAATGAAGGCAACCGATTGGCCCAACTACGCCATTGGACCATCTTTAAGATTGCCACCATGGAAGAGCGAGCAAAGCTAGCGGATTAAATCGTTCCGTGACTGAAGATTGAGTTCTGAAGGAAGTAACACAGTGAAGATTGGCATGTCGTTGACGTCGAGCTATCCCGTCGACCAAGACAGCGCTCAGATAATGGCAAACTTGATTGAAGAAGTCAGGCTGATGGCCGAACTCGGGTTCGACTCCTTCTCATTGGGAGACCACCACCTGACCTCTAACCATTACCTGCAGGTATTGCCCACGATGTCCAGTCTTTCCCCCATCAGCGGGAGGATGCGCCTATTACCGCTGTTCCTGCTGCCCTTTTATAACCCAATATTGCTTGCTGAGCAGTTGGCCACACTCGACGTCATCAGCGGTGGAAAGACCACCGTGATTGCTGGTCTGGGTTACGACCCGGCGGCCTTTACCGCCTTTCAAACTACCCAGAGCGCGAGGGTTTCCAGGTTCGTTGAGACGTTAGAAATCATGAAGCTGTTGTGGGAGGGCGACGCTGTTACCTACCAAGGCCGCCATTATTCCATCGACGTTCCTGTAGAAATGAACCCAAAGCCCATATCTCGGCCGCTGCCCACGTGGATTGCAGGAGGGGCGGTGCCAGCCATCGAGAGGGCAGCGAAGATGGCTGATGGATGGGTGATTGCTCCCGGCTCGACTCCGAAGACGGCAAAAGAAGGGATTGCTGAATACAAGGGAGCGCTGGAAAAACTGGGACGTGATGTGGCGGATATGAGCATCGTATTAAGGCGTGACGCGCACTTGAGTCCTATGTCTGCTGCTGGTCACCGGGAGGCCCAAACGCTCTTAGAAAATGGCTACCGTGGTTTCGGAGCCACGGAGTTGGAAGAATCACTGGTGGTCGGTGGCCCTGATGACTGCATCAAATACCTGGAAGAGATGCAGTCCGCAGGCGTAACTGAGGTGTTATTCCGGTGCGCTCTCGACGAACGTGAGCTGGCGTTACAGACCATCACAACCATCGGCAAAGAGGTTATACCACATTTCAGGCGCTAGCCAACTTGGGGCTCGTGAGGCTGCGAATCCCTAACGTTACTTGGATGGCACGAACAGCGGAAGCACCACGTTGGGCTCATCAACGGTGGGCATGAAGGTAACCTGCACCGGCATGTTGACGTAGATGTCTTCCGGCGCAATGTTCAGCACATTGCTACACACTCGCAGACCCTCTTGCTCTTCCAGCTCGATGAGGGAAATGTTGTAGGGCACCTGGTCCTTTTCCCTAATGGCGGGATGGACTGGATTCCGAACGACCACGAAGGAATAAACGACCCCTTTTCCACTGACCCTGGTCCATAGGTATTCCAGAGAATGGCAGTGGGGGCACATTGGGGTCGGCAAGTGCCGGAACATCTCACATGCAGAACACTTTTGGATTCGGAGTTCGTTGTTGTGGGTAGCCTCCCAGAACCCCCGTTCGTAGTCGGGGAGTCGGTCCAAATCCGGAAGTGGTATTCCCTCCAGAGGCCCGGTCATCGGACGCGATTTTATGGTCTGATCTTGTTGCTGCGTCATGAATCTATCCCCTGCGGATGATTACGGCTGCGCTCAGTTGGGCAACGCTGCTGCATGAGAGAACTCGGTTGATGGTCTTGTTGGGCGGCTGGGCGGTGGATGTACCCCGGATCAGCCGCACCGCTTCCTGGGTGTGGGTGAGGCCATGGATGTAGGCCTCGGAGTGGTTGCCGCCATGGGTGTTTGTCGGCAACATACCGTCGAACCTGATGTTATGTCCCCCTTGCACGAAGTCCTTGGCCTCGCCGAATGGCACGAAGCCGTAGGCCTCTAGATTGAACAGGCAGAACGGAGTGAAGTGGTCATAGAACATCAGGGCATCCATGTCTTTTGGCCCAAGATTGGCCCTGGCCCAGAGGTCTCTGGCAGTGTTTACCGACTCCGACATGGCAATGTCGGGGCGGTAGATAACTCCCTCATTCAGAGGCCCTGAGCCTTGGGCAGCGGCCTCAACCAGTGTCAGAGTATCAGCGTGACGGAGGTTTTTCGCACGGTCTGGCGTGGTCATCACGATGGCCGCAGCTCCGTCGTTCTCCTGGCAGATGTCCAGCAGATGCAGCGGATCCACCACCATGCGGGAGTTCTGGTGGTCATCCAGAGTGATTGGGGTTCTGCGAAGGGCGCGTGGGTTGCGTGAGGCGTGCTCACGCAACGTCACGGCTACCCAGCCAAAATGCTCGCTCGTGGCCCCGTACTCATGCATGTAGCGACGAACAAACAGGCTGAACTGATGTGCTGGAGCCATGCTGCCAAATGGAGCTGCGAAGACTCCCTGGCCTCCAGCGATTCGACTGGGGTTTCTGGCTTGACCCAGCCTCAATTGAGACCGCAGATTGGCAGCGCGGAAGCAGACAACGTAGTTGCAATATCCGGCAGAGATAGCAGCAGCGGCATGGCCCACCACGGCGTTGCCCGCCCCCCCGCCGTAGGAAACAGACTCCCAATGGCGCAAGTTCTTGATGCCCAGCGACTGCACCACCATCGTTTCCAGATTGGTGTCCATCTCGTACCGGACCAGGCCGTCTATGTCGTGGGGTGATATGCCAGCGTCGTCGCAGGCTGCCTTGATCGCCTCGGATGCAAGCTGAAGTTCACTTCGTCCGGAGTCAAAAGAAAACTCGGTCTCGCCAATGCCAATGATGGCAGCCTTGTCCCTGATTCCGTTAACGTCTGCGGAGTTTGTCGTCACTTTCAGCCCCTCTTAAACTTCGTCCCAGTCTACAATACCGCGTTCTTTGAAATCAGTGATCTGGTCATCGGTGTATCCCAACTCTTTGAGCACTGGTCGGGTGTGCTCCCCTTTAATTGGGGCCGGGCCAGCTTTGCCCGCGGTCTTCGAGAATACGACCACTGGGGTATAGCGCCAGAACTCGCCGAGGCCAGTGGCTTCTATCTGCGTTAGGATGCCGTTTTCTCGTACGTGGCTGTCTACATCGAAGAAGTAGTACATTCCCCGGTCTTCGGCCTTGACGCAGGCGACATCGGCATCAGTTAGCAGCTTCTCCCATTCCAAGGGCTCCCTGGGTACGAACACTTGGGTTAGTTCTTCAATCAGTTCGTTATCGTGTTTCTCTCGTGCTGACTGAGTTGCAAATCGAGGGTCTTTGAGAAGGTCTGGCCGCTCGATGGTTTGGCAGAGAGCCTGCCATTCCTCTTCAAATGGGCAGGCGAGAAAAACCCAGCCGCTCTTTGCGGGGTACAGGCGGTGCAGAGCGTCAAGGCCGTACCCGTCTCGGTCTGGCAGACGCCGGGGTAACTTGCCTTGGTGCCAGAAAAAATCATCGGCATTTGCATAGGCATTGGCCGCAATCATGGTGGATTCAACGTACTGAGCCTTGCCGGTGCGCTCCCTGGCGTAGAGTCCCAGTACCAGACCAACAGAGTTGACCATGGCCGTGGTGTGATCGGCAGTGCCGTCATTAGCTCGTTTGAGTTGCGTGGACACCGCGACGATTTCATCAATGGTCATAGTATGTTCTGGAGGCGGAAAAGAATCACGCCCCATCTGGGCAACGCCTCCCCCGGAGACCGCCCCGGCGATGGGGGCCATGGACGGCCGGTGGGAATACGGGCCGGTGGAGCCGTAGCCGCCGGCGTAGAGGTAGATCAAGTTGGGATTAATCTCGGCCAGTTGCTCGTAGCCGATGCCGGTGCGCTCTGGGGCTCCCGGCCGCATGCTGTGCAGTAGCATGTCGGCCTTGGCCGCCAGTTGGTGCATTATCTTCTGGCCTTCAGGGGCCTTCAGGTTCAAGCAGACACCCTCAGAGCCAGCCATCGTGCGCTGCACTGAAATGCCTTGGAGACCCTGCCTTCCCCAGTCACCGTCTAAGGCCTCGATGCGAATGACCCTGGCACCCAACTCTGCCACTAGAGCGCAACCCAGCGGCCCGTTAATCACTGTGCCTAAGTCCAGCAGCGTAACGCCTTCTAACGCCAACTTGGGCATGGGTTCTTGGCCTTCGTTGGCTGGAGTTTTAGTGGCTGAATCCAGGCGTGCTAGGACTTCATCAGTGTGTTGGCCGGGCTCGGGAGCGGCGCCCTTGGCGCTGCCGGGAGTCTCCGACATGATTACCATGGGGCCCAGTTGTCGTAATTCTCCCACCCCTGAGTGTTGGGCGTTGGCCACGTGGCCGTTGTGCACAATTTGAGGATGCTCCAGCGCCGTTTCAGAGGTCATGTAGGGCTCCGCTGCCACATCACTACCTTCTCCTGCGAATAATTCCATCCACTCATCCAGAGTCTTTTCCTGAATCTTCTCCAGCATCATCTTTTCTAGCGATGCCACATGTTCCACTGCCACGGATGGAGCGGTTTTGTAACGCGGATCATCGTATATGAAGTCCATCTCCAAAGAATGCACCATGGAACGGAACAGCCGATGTACTATGTTGCCCAACTGGATCCAGTGGCCGTCTTTGGTGCGAGCGGGCAGATATCCCGTGGGATTGGGACGTCCGATGCCCACTCTTGTGTCTGGTGGGTGGTTTACCGGGTCCTTGGCGATCATCTGACCGTGAATCCAGGATATGTGGTCGTAGGTGGTGATGGTCTTGAGCATGCTAGTTTCAACCAGCTGCCCCTGGCCAGTTTTCTCACGCAGGTATAGGGCGGTAGTGATACCCCGTATGAGGGCCGTGGCCGCTGAGTGGCAAACACCGTGTACCACCACGTAGTTGGGTCCTTGCCTTGGGTTTTGCCCGGAAAACATCATCATCCGGCCAGTCTTGGCGGCAACCACGGCGTCGTAGCCTTTGTAGTTGGCGTAGGGGCCTTCAGAACCAAATCCGGTCAGTGACGCGTAAACCAACTCCGGATGATTCGCTCTCAAACTGGTGTAATCGATGCCCAATCGCTTGGTTACACCGGGGCGAAAGCTCTCGACCACTACATCGGAGACCTGCGCCAACTTCTGTGCCTGCTCTCGGCCTTCGGCAGTCTTTAAGTCGAGGATGACGCTTTTTTTGCCCCGGTTCCATTGGATAGATCCGGGCGATTCTCTGAATCTGTCACCAGACGGGGATTCAACCTTGATCACTTCGGCGCCGAAGTCGGACATCACCATGGTGGCAATGCCTCCAGGCATTCCTCTGGTGAAGTCCAGGACCGTGATCCCATCGAAGACCTGCGCCATTATTCCCCTCCTGACATAGTTACCAAACGGTTGAAGATGAGGCGTGGTTCGGCCATTCTAGTCTACGATGGTACGCTTTGGGGCCATTATCGTTGGGGTTTTAATCCTGTTCGTAGCTGACGGTACTGAGGGCACCGGGAGGAGATAGGAACTTAGCTAGAATTAATAATCCGGGATATGGCGGGAGGTTAACAATAGTGAAAGTTGCGAATTTGCTGTGGTCTGGTCATATAGTTAACGCTCAGACCCAATGTATAATCAGTCGGGCCTACGGAGCCTCAGTGATTCACTAGATTGGGCAAAATATAATCATCGGCCTGGATACGCCTTGTCCAGGGCAGAATGCCGATCCGATGTAATTTTTTGGAGACGACTTAATGACCGAGCAAGAGTTCGTGCAGGTAGCTCAGACTGGAGACCTATCCCCAGGGGAAATGACGATGGTCAAACTAAACCGGGATCAAGTCCTCTTGGCCAATGTTGCTGGAACGTTCTACGCGATCAATAACATGTGCACACACATGATGGGTAGACTTGCCAAGGGCTTTCTTGACGACTCCGAAGTCATATGCCCGTTCCACAGCGCTAGGTTTAGCGTTGTAACCGGAGAAGCTTTAACCACTCCGGCCAAGGATAATGTTCAGACCTACGAGGTCAAGATCTCCGGCGAGGAGATCCTGATCAGACAATCTGTCGCCTGACCTGACGATCTATCGAAGAGTTCTTGTCAATTGCGCTTTTAGCCAGCAGTATCCAACAACGCCCTTTTAAACCCTTCCCAACTCCCGGAATCGAAATCACTCTCAGTATCAGTGTGTTCAGTGCCAGGCTGATTATCCCAGCCGTCAAAGTGGATTAACCCCTCAAGGTCCATCCGGTTTCGCCAGCCAGCGGATTGCAGCACCGGCTCTTTAGGGAATTCCACTGGGTATCCCAGGCAAAGATAAGCCACCGGTATTACATGAAGCGGCACGCCCAATATCTGCCGCAGCTGTGGCTGTTTCAATATGCTCACCCAGCCCACGCCAATCCCCTCCGCACGGGCCGCCAGCCACAGATTCTGCACGGCACAACAAGTGGAATACAAATCGGTCTCCTGGATAGAATTGCGCCCCAATACGACATCTGCTCTGGTCGGGTCACAGGTCACGCATACGTTGACTGGCGATTCTAAAATGCCTTCCAACTTCAGAGATAGATAGTGAGAACGTCTTGGTTCGTCGAAAAATGTTGATGCTGCCTGGCGCTCACGGTCGAACAAGTCCTTAACTTTTAGTCTAATACCCTTGTCCTGCACCATGATAAAGTCCCACGGCTGCATAAACCCAACAGAAGGCCCATGATGGGCGGCGCGGATGATGCGAGCTAAGACATCCGGTGGAACGGGGTCGCTTTTGAAAGTTCTAATATCCCGACGAGAGTAGATAGCGCGGTAAAGCCCGCGTTGTTCTTCTGTGGAGAATTCGCCCGTCTGAATCTGTGAATTAGAAACCATACGTTCTGCTCCAAGTAGGGTTCAAGATGCGCGATCAACTTTAGCCGCGAAATAAAAAGCCCCCGTCACAATTGGGACGGGGGCTTTGCATACAACTCTGCCCGCTCAATCCACGAAGCGGCAATACTTGCGCGGCAGGTCTACTGACTTATGGTTCATCACCCTACAGCGCCTTCCCGCCCCGATAATCCGGGACAGTGACTGGCAAATCCCACGTGATAGATACCCTGTTCAGAGAATGATCACTGGGTGGATGCCGTGCTGCAGGGCTCCCCAATTACAGTGGCGGGCCCGTGCCGGAATCTCACCGGCTTTCCTATTCTTCCCGATGCCGTTCCCACCTACAGGTGAGAACGGCATCGGGACACCGCACGCTATTCTGTTTCCGTTCGCAAGGTTAGGTTATGCCCGTCTGAAAGTCAACGAATCAGATACGGAATTTCTCACAAAAACCTTCCTTCTACTCCGGCAAACACTCCACTACAAATCTTAGGTTGAACCCCAGATCTGCTAACTGAAACTCCAGTTTTGTTGATTAACCAGCCAGCCCTCCGGATAGCCCTACAGGTCCATTGGGCTGACCCTGAAAGAGTCGCAAGAGGATAAGAATCGCTCCATCCGCTCGGCCCGTTAAGTGCTTGGAGCACTATTCACCGGGTGAGAGCATATCTCGAGTGGTTATGGAGAGAGCATTCTTACTCCCTGCCATAGTGACCCAAGTGATCGGCCAAGCTTGAAACGAACATCAGCTGGATCGGTCATACCGATTCCGGCTAAGGCTGAGATAGATAACACCCCTGTGCTGCGCCAACCGAACGATTGATCGCTCCTCATTAGTCCTCGAATTGGTGCCAACGCTGAATCCAGTGCCAGGATATCTCCAATTCAGTACATGGTAAGCTACTGAAACTCAGACCCCGGAACCCTAGTCGCTGGAGTTTGAATATGTATCGGAAAATAATTACTGCGTTAGTTTTGTTGGTCGCTTTGTTAGCCATAGTGGCCTGCGAAACCGAGACGGGTATCGCTAAAGATATTCTTGGAGCGGAGCCCGACTACCGAGTTTCTGCTGCCCAATTGGTATCGGAATATGAACGTAGCGAGAACGATGCCGATGACAAGTACAAAGAAAAGGTGATTTTGGTGACTGGTGTCGTCAAAGAAGTCTACCGAGGTTTTCTTTACACACCGTATGTGGACCTCGAGGCCGGTGTGCGCTGTAGTTTCAGCGACGAAGAGGATGCGGACTTGCTGGGCTTAGTCACTGGCCAAACGGTGTCAATGAAAGGCAGGGGTGACAGGCTGTTGTTTGGCGTGGAATTGCGAGGCTGCACGGTAGAGTAACCGAATGGATAAACCGCTTTGTTGCATGTTGTTGGGTAAATTCGTTAGAAAGTAGGTCTTAGCATTGCTCGGACAATGGCCTCTGCAGCGTTGAATTCTTCAACCATACCCAACTAGAATTATGTAACCCTAGACCTCTTTCCCTTATTTCGTAGGTAGCGGGTCTTCCGGAGGCGGGAATGGTAGTCCTGGCCATCATAATTGGCGGTATCGCTGGCGGCATCCTTGCGGCCCTTGGCACCCTGCTGATTCGCAGGGAGCTAGGCTTTCGCTTGCCGAAGGCGCTGGACCCGGAATACCGACACCGAGAAGTCGTCTCCTGCGGTCTGATGATGGAGATTGGGATGAAAGCCGGCTCTGTGGGCGCTGCCATCGGGGCGATTGTCGGCCTGCTCTTGTACCAATTCGTTTTTTAAGTCCTTTTTTGAAAGCAGGTTGTTGACCCCGGCTTGCTCCCGCTTGTGAATCAATGGAGAATCTATCTAGTTCATCCAGAGTCAATCACCAATTATTGATTGGCGTCGAGTAGAGATATGTATTCAGTAACCAACCGGATTATGATTAAGAGCGGCAATGGCGATGACATGGAAGCGGTCTTTGCCAAGCGCGGCAACGTTCAGAACGAACCAGGCTTCAAAAGCTTTGAACTGTGGAAGTTGCAGAAAGAGGACGACCACGAGGTCTACTTGGTGGTCACTCGATGGGAGTCTGAAGACGATTTCAAGGCTTGGACCCAGAGCGCTTCATTCAGGGAGTCCCATGCTGGCCCTCATCCTGACTACATTCTGGGCGGAGAACTTTCCAACTACGATATAAAACTTTCGATTATTAAGAGCTAAGCCGTCAAGAGTTAAGCTCAGCAGCGTTAACAAGAAAAGAGGTCCTTCCCGTCAATGTCAGTAAGGACCTCTTTTCTTGTGTTTTGGATTGACGGGGTTAACCCGCTATTTTCCGTGGCAGCGTTTGTATTTCTTGCCACTGTTGCATGGGCACTTGGCATTTCGGCCAATCTTTCCCTGCTCGGGCTGCATCCTCCGCTTCTCGTCACATTGAGCGCAGGTGCAAGCTGTTGGATGCTCGCTGTACCAGTTTGTCCTAGTGGCCATTATTACCTAATCTTTCTAAACTGCTTATCACCATCCTACAACCGCAGGTTTATCCATACAAGTAACTAATTCTCCTCCCCATCCCTGGTGTTGACGAAATTGCGGGGGATACTACAATACCTGCGGAGTAGCCCCGAAGTAATTCGCTGAGTAATTTGCTGACCCTGGAGACATGATGCCTGGTGCCCAAGGGGGAATCGATTTTTTACTGGAACCCTACCGGGTTCTGGACCTAACCGACGAGCGTGGCCTGCTTGCCGGAAAGATACTGGCCGACATGGGCGCCGACGTGCTGCAAGTGGAGCCTCTAGGCGGCAGTCCGGCCCGCAACGTAGGTCCGTTCCACGGTGACGACCCGCAACCCGAAAAGAGCCTTTTCTGGTGGGCTTACGCCGCCAACAAGCGGAGTATCACCCTCAATTTAGAACACAAAGACGGCCAAGAGCTGCTGAAGAAGCTGGTGGCCAAAGCTGATTTCTTGATCGAATCGTTCTCCCCCGGATATCTGGAAGGACTGGGGTTGGGTTACGAGAAACTAGCCGAGATAAACCCCAAGCTGGTCATGGTGTCCATAACGCCCTTTGGCCAGGATGGCCCCTACTCCAACTACCAAGCCACTGACATCGTTGGCATGGCTTTGGGCGGATTCATGTACCTGACCGGTGACGACGACCGTGCACCAGTGAGAATCAGCTTCCCCCATTTCTACCTCCACGGTGGAGCAGCCGGGGCCACCGCTGCAATGCTGGCCCATACCTACCGCGTCACCAGCGGTCAGGGCCAATACGTTGACGTTTCCTGTCAGCAAGCAGTTGCCAAGACCCTGGCCCACGCACCGCAGATCTGGGACATTGAGGGTGCAATCCTCAAACGGCAGGGCGTGTACCGGCAGACCTCCGGCGAGAACCGAGTGCGCATCAACTGGCCCTGCAAAGATGGTTATGTGAACTACATGGTGCAGGGCGGGACTGTCGCCTACAGCACCAGGGCGCTCTTGGACTGGATGAAAGAGGACAAGTTTGACACTGCGGATCTGGATGCCGTCGATTGGGAGAAAATGGGCTACGGTGCAATAACGCCAGAACTAATGGCCCAATTGGGCGGGCCTTTGGGCGATTTCTTCAAGGGCCACACGAGAGCAGAATTGGTGCAAGGTAGTCTTGATCGCCGAATTTTGCTATTCCCGGTTGCTACTCCCTCAGCACTGCAGGGGCATCCGCAATTAGAGGCCCGTGGCTATTTCAGAGAGATTGAACACCCAGAACTGGGCGAAACCGTCCAATATCCAGGCGCTTTCATAAAGTCGGGCGATGGTCGGGACATCGCCGGTGTCTACCGAAGGCCACCTCTAATCGGCGAACACAACGTCCAGGTTTATCAAGAAGAAATGGGCCTCTCAAGTTCCGAGCTAGAGACTCTCAAACGAAGTGGGGTTATTTAATGACGGCTCAGCAAGAAACCAACCAAACCCCAGGACCTGGAAAACCCCTGGACGGTGTCAACGTACTGGACTTCTGTTGGGTTGCCGTTGGACCCATGACCACCAAGTACCTCGGTGAGTACGGCGCTACCGTGGTGCGGGTGGAGTCGGTCAAGCGACCTGGGACTCTGCGGAATGCAGCCCCATTTAGGGATGGCATTTCCGGTATTAACCGCAGCGGCTATTTTGCCAGTTACAACGCCAACAAGATGGGTATCACTGTTGATATGCGGCACCCCAGAGCCCGGGAACTGATGCTGCGGATGGCAAAATGGGCCCATCTGGTTACCGAGAACTTCACCCCCGGCACCATGGAAAGCTGGGAGCTTGGCTTCGACCAGCTCAAAGAAGTTAACCCTGGGCTGGTCATGTTCAGCACCTCAATGATGGGACGAGGCGGGCCCATGGAACGGCAGCCAGGATTTGGCCCTGTATTGTCGTCGTTGGTGGGCCTAACGAACCTAACCGGCTGGCCGGATCGAGACCCCGTAAACCCTTACGGCGCGTACACTGACTTTATTGTCCCTCGGTTCGCCGTAGCAGCCATTCTGGCCGGGCTGGACCGCAGCCGCCGCACGGGAGAGGGCGTCCACATAGATATGTCCCAATTGGAGACCACGCTCCACTTCTCGGCCCCGGTTCTGCTGGACTACGCAGTGAACAACCGAGAGCAGGCCCGCGCCGGAAACCGAGATCCAGGCGCGGCCCCCCACGGCGCTTATCTCTGCTCTGGTAACGACCGCTGGCTCGCCATCGGCTGCTTCTCCGATCAACACTGGGAGGGTCTGCAGCGGACCATCGCTCCGGACGGCAAGGGGTGGCCCTACAACCCAGACTTCGCCACGCTACTCAGTCGGAAGGCCAACGAAGACGAGTTGGACCACCTGCTGACAGACTGGACCAGTTCGTGGGAAGTGGGGGCGCTGATGGAGACGCTGCAGAGCGCGGGAGTGCCTGCAGGGATGGTCAACGACTGCCGAGACCTGTTCGAAGACGCGCAATTGCAGCACAGAGGCCACTTCCAATGGCTGGACCACCCTGAGATTGGCCCCTACGCCACCGACACCAGTGAGATGGTCCTGTCTCTGAGTCCGGGCAGTCTCGATACTCCGGCACCACTGTTGGGCGAGCACAACAGCCACGTGCTAAAAGACCTAATTGGCCTGACCGATGAAGAGTACAAGTCGCTGGAAGAAGACGGCGTACTGGAGTAGCGGTAATTAGCGACCGCTAGTCGTCGGTTCGTTGGGAACGAAAACGGAGTGTGCTGCCAGCTATTATCAGACTCACAGAGGTGAAACTGATGATAAATAACGCCACTTTAAGGCTGTCGAACCCCTCCTGAAGGAACCCGGTGAACAGCGGCCCCAATGATGTTCCCACCGACGTACTCATCATGGTGAAGGAAAAGGCCACGGCCAGTTCTCTGGGCCGGATTCCGGGTAGGTGAAACGGCACCGTAACCAGGATTGGGAAGAAGGCCCAGGCCACGCCGTTGAGGAAAGACACCACAAACAGAAACGGTAGCGACGCCGTTATTATCATCCCAATGTTGGTGACAATCATCAGAATTCCTAAAACCTGAAGGAAGTTCCCCTCTCGCCCGGTGGTGGATGCGGCCCAGGCAATCGCCAGACCGCCAATCCCGCCTACTATTACCCCCAGCGCCAGAATGCCGCCGGAAATCTGAAGAGAAATGTCGTATTCCTCTAGCATCAACGTGGGGTAGAACGCCAAGAACGCGCCAAACGCCGCCGTTGCCCCGGCAAATCCCATTCCGCCGATCCAGAGGTCACGGTGGCCCAGTGCGCCTTTGATAACGGCCCATCCCTGGGGGGCAACCACTCCCTGGTCTGCTTCGTTGGTCCGGGTCTTACCCAGGATCAGCCACAGAATGGTTATCCCGGCGAAATAGAACCCAAATATTTGCAGCGTGGTTCGCCAGTCGCCGCCGACCATGCTGAGTATCACCGGCGCCAACACTAGCCCACCGCCAACCACTAAGCCAAAAAACACGTTGGACAGCCCGTTCACAAAGATCACTTCCTTGGGTGGGAACCATTGCCGTGTCAACAATGCGCGGGCCGGTTGTTGGGCGATATTGGCGACGCCAAAAAGCAGCCTCCCGATCAACAAAACGAAAAACACCGGGGCCCAGGCCTGTAGGAACAAACAAAATGTCGCCAGCGTAATCGTGGCGGCAGTTAAGAGTTTGGGAGATAGCCGAGAAGTTGCCCAGCTGAGAGGTATGGCGAGGGCAATGTTTCCCCAGTGGGAGGCTGAGCCCAGCAGACCTTGCTGGCTCGGCGAGAGGCTAAGCTCGGCGCTGATGGCAGGCAACAAGATACCCAGCGTGTTCAATACCATGAATGACGAAACGCTGGAGAACAGCCATATACTGATGACTGTCCACCGGTACCGGCTATAGGTGATCGGAGACTGGGGTGTCAAAGCAGTTTGTGAGTTCTCCGATAGGTGATTTTCTATGGAAAGCCGTGATTCCAGACTCCATTGGGCTTCAGTACGTTGACGGCATGGCATATCATAGACCCTTAGGCAGCCCAGAAGCCAAGCAATTGGAATGGTAATAATCCATTAGATATTGGGGAGGACAGCAGATGGAGCGCGTTGGAGTGGGTTTCTCCGGGGGAATGTCACCCCAGGACATAGTGGAATGCGTGAAAGTGGCTGAGGAACTTGGCTATGAATCTGCATGGGTTGCTGAAGGACACGGCGGCGACCAATTCTCCGTTCTTACAGCCTGTGCGTTGGCTACGGAAAAAATCAAACTTGGCACCAGCATCACCAGCGTCTTCGTTCGTACCGCTCCCACGATTGCCATGGCTGCCGCTTCAGTCGACTATTTCTCCAACGGTCGGTTCATCCTTGGCATGGGCACCAGCCACAAAGTGCAGGTTGAACCTGAACATGGCCTGGAATTCACAAAACCGGTGCAGCGGCTGCGCGAATGTGTGGACATTGTGCGGGGCATCTTGAAGGACTCGGATGTGAACTACCACGGCGAGATTTATGACATTGACCGCTTTGATCTGTGGTTTGAACCCCTCCGTAAAGAGATACCGATCTACGTGGCGGCCGTCTTCCCTAAGATGCTGGAAATCTGCGGCGAGATCAGCCAGGGAGCCATCCTCACCTGGTGCACCTTGGACCACGCGGAATCGGCGGCCTGGCACGTGGGCATCGGCGCCCGTAACGCCGGTCGTGCTCCTGGTGAGGTTGAAGTAGCGAGTCTCTTGCCTTGTGCTGTCTCCGATAACCGGGAGGCGGCCAGAGACCTGATGCGCCAGCCAATTGCGTCCTACGCGGGTCGTTTCCCCCGCTACCGCAAACTCATGGTGGACGCCGGGTTCCCGGACGAGATCGAGAAAGTACGGGTGGCCTGGCAGGCCGGAAACATCCAGGAGTCTCTAAACCTGGTACCCGGAGCGCTGATAGACAAGATTGGGCTGGTTGGCACTGCCGACGAGGTCCAAGAAAAGCTGGCCGATTATCGCAAAGCTGGCATCACCCTGCCCATAGTGTCGCCCCGGTTCATCGGCGACGGCGCAAAAGAGCAGGCACTGGAAATAATCCGCGCCTGCGCCCCCGCCCAATAGCACCATGGACTTCGATTTCACTCCCGAACAATCCCAATTCAAAGACGAACTCCGCGAGTTCCTAAGGGCAGAAGTACCCTTGGAAAAGCAGGAGGTCTTTGGCCAATGGTCTGAGGAACAGTACCAGTTTGGCCGGGAGATCAACCGCCAATTGGCCGCGCGTAACTGGCTGGCCATTGGACTGCCAGAAAAATACGGCGGCGGTGGCAAAGGGGCAATCGAGCGAGGAATCTTAGCAGAGGAACTGGGCTACGGACGAGTTCCCAAGGCGGGGTTCATTGGGCTTGGGATAGTAGCTCCGGCCATCATGGCCTTTGGCACCAAAGATCAGAAAGACCTCTACCTGAGCCCTATAGCCAAAGGCGAAGTGGAATACTGCCAGGGGTTTAGCGAACCCAATGTGGGGTCTGACCTGGCTTCCCTAGAGCTTAGGGCAGAGCGTGACGGCGATGGCTATGTGCTGAACGGTGCCAAGATGTTCACCAGTTACGCCTTTCAGGCTGATTACATCTACCTGCTGGCCCGCACTGACCCACAAGCCGAGAAACACCGTGGTATCAGCCTGTTCATCGTAGATATGAAAACCTCCGGAATCAGTCTGCAGCCGCTGCCCTATATCAACGGAGAGATGGCAGCCCAGGTCGATTTCGACAATGTCTGTTTGCCGTGGTCTAGTCTCATCGGAGAAGAAAATAGGGGCTGGTACCAAGCCATGACCACGCTGGACTATGAAAGGTCCGGGTTGGGACGGTACGGTTCAGTGCGCCGCGTTTTTGATGACATTACCGACTTCTGTAACGACTCCGCGCCCGATGGCGGGCAACCTTTGGCAGAACATCCTTTGGTGCGCCACCAACTGGCCGACCGCCGGTTGGGTATGGAGACCTGGAAGCTGCTCTGCTGGCGTGTGGCCTGGTTGCAGAGTACCGGGTCGACGCCAAATGCCGAAGCATCGATAGCTTTTCTGTACGGCACTGATGAACGACTCCGTTTTGCCGAGATGGCTATGGAGGTGCTCGGCCCCTACGCTACCCTTCGGAACGGTTCAGGCCAGGCCCCGCTGCTGGGTAACATTGAAGGAATCCACCGCGAAGCTATGCACCTGCACGGAGCAGGGACAACTGAGATTCACCGAAATATCATCGCCCAGCGCGGCCTTGGTATGCCACGCTAATAAACTTGATATGAACTTTAGCCTGACATCAGAACAACAATTACTGCGCAATACTGCTCGAGAGTTCTTGGCTATTGAATGCCCTACATCGGTAGTGAGAGAAGCCGAGGAATCCGGGGTCGGCCATGCTCCAGACCTGTGGCGAAAGATGGCCGACCTAGGCTGGATGGGTATATGTCTGCCAAAAAAATACGGAGGCGAAGAATCCTTACTCACTGACCAAACGGTGCTATTTGAGGAGGTTGGCCGGGCGTTGGTTCCAGGCCCGTTACTCTCTTCTTCAGTATTGGCGGCCCAGATCGTGCTGCATGGCGGGACCGACCAACAAAAAGAAACCCTACTTCCCGGTATGATCAGGGGCGAGATCATTCTGACGTTGGCCCGCGGGGAACGGTTGGAAACTTCATCCCAAAGCGGCAACTTAGTCCTCAGCGGCGACAGTTCGTTTGTCCGTTACGCAGGGTCGGCCAACCAGATCATCTGCGCCACCCGACCTGCAATAGGAGCCTGGCCCGATACGACCCTGGTTCTGGTCGACGGCCAGGCGGACGGCGTGATCAAGACCGCCATGGAATCTATCGCCAACTACCCCCAGTTCCTGGTCGAGTTTGACGACGTGTCACTACCCGATGATGCAGTGCTGGGTGAGATTGCGGAAGGCCGCGTGGCCTTGGAACTGGCGACTCAGCGGGCGACGGTAATCCAGTGTGCTGAGACCCTGGGTCGGGCTGAGAAAGTGTTGGATATGGTGGTGGAGTACGCTGGCATGCGGCAGCAATTTGGCCAGCCAATCGGTACATTCCAGGCCGTTCAACACCGGTGTGCCAACCTGAAAGTTGCGGTGGACAGCGGACGGCTGCTGACCTACCAAGCAGCCTGGCGACTGGATCAAAACCTGCGTGCCAGTGATGAGATAGCCATGGCGAAAGCACAGTCCGGTACACTGAGTCGGCTGGCCACTGAAACCGGACATTCCATCTTTGCCGGAATCTCTTTCACCGTGGAACACGATATGCATCTGTACTCCGACAGGGCCAAAATCGCCGAGGCCAACCTGGGTGATACGGAGTACCACCTGGACCAAATGATTGTTGATTAACCGGCCTGCTGGGCCGGGGGAAACATAGCTGGATTCTCTGTAACTAAAGAGGGGTGCCAACATGCCCGACGCCAATCCAATCTCTAGCGAAACACTAGAGATCCTAAAAACTATCCCAACCCAAACCCTGATCGACGGCCTCTGGGTTATGGGCTGGCCCATGAGTTTCATTCACGGCGCCAAACCGCTCCAACCGGGGCAGCACATGGCTGGTCGCGCCGTTACCCTACGGTTCGTTCCCCACCGGCCTGACCTGGTCGCGGACAAGCCCAAGGGCGCTGATTCTGCCGAGTACGTGGCCATTGAACTGGTCGGCCCGGAAGAAATCTTAGTCATTGATGCCATGGGCTGGGAATATAGTTCCATTGGTGGCGACATCAAATTCCTACGCATGATGCAATTAAAGGCTGGCGGCCTGGTCACAGACGGCGCAGCTAGGGACAGCAACACCCTCAAGAGTTACGGGTTCCCGGTTTACGCGGCCAATACCACCGCAAAGCAGGGTCCGGCGGAGTTTTGGCCTTGGCAGGTGAATGACGCCATTCAGTGCGGTGGTGTCCTGGTGCGGCCCGGAGACGTTGTGGTCGGTGACGACGACGGCGTGGTAGTGGTGGCGGCTTCAGCGGTGGACGAGGTGATCCGTATCGCCCACGAACGAGAGGAAGTTGAAGAGGTAATCAAAGCCCAACTTGGGATTGAGCAATGTTCACCCGGCAAATACTACCCGTTCAACGATGCCACCTGGAAATTATTTGAGGAGAAAACCGGCAAGAAGCGCACCGGCTAGTTCTCAAATAAGGCGAGCCCTTGAATCCGAGGCGTGATTCATTAACGTAATTTACGTATAGTGGATAGTGGCGAACCGCCGCCTCTGGACTGGGGGTCTGAATAACAATGAATGGATTGAACACGGGCAAAACTGGCACGGGCAAAACTGGAATGATGTCTCGAAATAACAAACTAAAACGCTGGTTGATCCCTGCGGCGCTCGCACTGATGCTATTTGTCATCGCGGCGTGCACCAGCGAGTCCGCGCCCGCGACCGAAAGCAGCGAAACGTCTAGCCCAATCGCAGAGATAACCCAGGTTGACGAGCCGGATGCTGACGAATCGGATGTTGACGTACTAGATATTGCCATGAACCTGGTTGCAGCCCAAGAATCGGTCATGATCCAGATCTACCAGAAGGCCGTGCCTTCGGTGGTCAATATCCAGGTTATCCAGGGCTCGGGCGGCAACGATGGTACCGGAGCATTCCCCAACGTGCCCGGTGTTCCGGAAGACTTCTTGGAGCGCGGCGAAGGCTCTGGCTTTGTGTGGGACGACAAAGGACGAATCGTTACCAACCAACACGTTATTGACGGTGCAGAAATCGTAACTGTAATCTTTTCCGACCGCACCCAAGTGTTGGCCAAAGTGTTGGGCGGGGACACCGATTCAGACCTTGCTGTACTGGAACTGCTGGAACCCATCGATGGATTGAATCCAATCGACCTTGGCGATAGCAGTGAAGTGCTTGTAGGCCAGCTGGCAATCGCAATTGGTGCGCCCTTCGGACAGGAATTCACCATGACGAGCGGCATCGTCAGCGCCGTGGGTCGGACCATCCGCAGCGGCTTCAGCCAGTTCACGGTTCCCGAGGTTATTCAGACCGACGCCCCAATCAACCCCGGCAACTCCGGTGGCCCGCTGCTGGACCGCCATGGCCGGGTGATGGGCATCAATACCCAGATAATTAGCCGATCAGGTAGCAACGCCGGCGTTGGCCTGGCCGTTCCAATAAACATCGCCAAGATGGTGGTGCCTGCGTTGATTGAAGACGGCAAGTACGAGTATTCCTGGCTGGGTATCTCCGGAGGGCCAGTGAGACCGGATGTGGTCCAGTTGATGGACTTGCCCGAAGGCATTGAAGGAGCCCTGGTTATCACTGTGAGAGAGGACGGCCCCGCAGCTGACGGTGGCCTGACTGGCAGCGACCGGATCGAAGTGGTCAACGGTATACAATACGCCCTGGGTGGCGACACCATCACCGGCATCGATGGTTCCAAGGTAAGAGACATGACCGACCTCATCGTCTACCTGACCAACAACACCCGGCCCGGCGATGAGATCATGCTGGAAGTGATTCACCAGGACGGTACATCAGAGGATCTTCAGATAGTACTCGGCACCCGCCCCAGCTAATTCCCGGGGAGCTTTCATCGATTCTTCTGGCGACTATTAATGGAGTGACCATTGCGAACTGTTGCGGCAATCTTCACCTCACCAGTTAAATCTCTCGCCCTGCTACAGCCGGAATCCGTAACGGTTGGCCACTCCGGCATCGTGGAAGACCGACGCTTTCATCTAATCGACGCAGACGGTCGGTTGTTGACCCAACGACAGGTGGGGCGCCTGGCCTTGGTTCAAGCCGGTTTCTCCGCAGAGTCAGAAGAACTAACACTCGAGTTTCCGGGCGAGTCACGTTTGGTGGGCTCCACAGAACTGGGAAGTCCGGTCAGCACCGCTATCTGGGGGCGAGAGGTACCCGGGAAAGAAGTCACCGGCGACTGGAACGAAGCCCTTTCCGAGTTCTGCGGCTCGCCGGTGCGCCTGGTCAAGACTGACAACCCAGGCGATAGCTATGACGAATACCCGGTGTCGCTCCTTTCCCAGGCGTCCATCGACAAACTGGGCATTTTTCTGACTGAAAACGTGGCCGATGCGCTGGGTGAAGCGCCAAGGTTTGAAGGTCGGCGCTTCCGCCCCAACTTTTTGCTGGACGGCTGTTCCCCCCATGAAGAAGACTCTTGGCTGGGTGGAGTAGTGCAGATTGGCCCCGACCTCCGCGTGAGATTGGTTGCTCCCGACCCCAGATGCGCCATCACCACCCTTGACCCCGACACCGGGGAGCGAGACTTCAACGTCCCCAAGTTGCTCCAAAGCTACCGCCCAAACACACGCGCCCCGTATTTTGGCGTCTACGGATCCGTTGAGTCTACCGGTATTGTCTCGGTGGGCGACGCTATTGAGTTGGTCCAGAAACCCGCAGCCTAACACCCGGTGGATACGCCCCGTCAGCTCTCTGATTGACACCCATACTGGCCGTGTTTACACTCTCTTGGGCTTCAAATAGACAATGCCGCTAAACAGACGTCCTGCTTTGCCCGTAGGCCGGGCGATTGCTAGCAAGACTGAGTATCAAACACGGAGTAAATCATGAAACAAAACCGGATTAAAAAAGTGATGCGCGAGGGCGGTTTGGCCCTGGTGAGCCACATAGGATTCGCCGACCCTGCAGTCGTTGAGATAATTGCCAAAGCCGGGTTCGACGGCGCGTTCATTGATATGGAACACTCCATCTTTGACATGCAGACCGTGGGCGAGATGATTCGTGTCGCCGACCTGTGTGACATCACACCGGTGGTCCGCGTGCCCGACGACAACCCCAAGACCATCCTGCGGCTATTGGACATGGGAGCCCAGGGAATCCAAATACCCCACATCGCCGGAGTTGAGGGAGCAAAGAGAGCTGTTGAGGCAGTCAGGTATCCCCCGCTGGGAGAACGCGGCGGGGCTGGCAGCACTCGGGCCGCCGGTTACGGATCCGTCCCGTGGTTGGAACACATGAAGACCTCCAATGAAGAGATTCTTCTGATCGTCATGACCGAAGACGAACGTGGCCTGGACGAGATCGCCGAGATCGCTGCCGTACCGGGCGTCGACATCATCGCCCTTGGCCCCACCGATATCAGCACCGCCCTCGGGATGACCGACCCGGCCGATCCCAAACTCCGAGAGACGTTTGTAGAGCTTGCCGCCAAGGTCAATGCGGTTGGCAACGCCAAGGTCTACATCCCGGTGAACCACGCTGCCTGTCGGTTCACGCCCCAAGACCTGATTAACATGGGAGTAAATTACTGCTCCGTGGCCCCGGCCCCACCGACCATTGTGTTGAACGCCCTAAAAGCCACAGCGGCCAGCATCCGGGAGGAAGTAACCAAAGCGTAGCCATTCTGGCTGCCAACGCTGAAACCTTGCGAGTGAATCGGATTCCGATTAAACCGTTGGCGTATTCGGTGGTGGCTTTGAGCCCAAACCGGTATACTTTGGAACAACATCCGGTGGAAATATTCTTGCGTATAATGCGAACTACCGGTGCCTGCTTACGGTTACGTAAGTCCCAGGGCCACGGGAGTAAATAATATCAGTACAAAAAATATCATTGGGTCTGCGGTTGGCGTCACTGGCAACGTCAGTGACGAAGAACTTTCCGCTGAACCAATTACCAGACGAGAACGAGACAGGGAAT
Source organism: Dehalococcoidia bacterium (assembly GCA_012959605.1). Lineage (GTDB taxonomy): Bacteria > Chloroflexota > Dehalococcoidia > Lucifugimonadales > UBA3495 > UBA9611. The sequence goes on from DUCU01000085.1 coordinate 84,347, forward strand.
ATCTAGAACTTAAAAGAAGGGTCACCAAAGCAGGACTGCTGGATCGGCAGTACGGTTACTACGCTTGGAAGATTCCCAGCGTGGTGGCCATGGTTGCAACCAGCGTGGCAGTAATGGTCATCTTCAGCGGGACACTGTGGATACAGTTGATTAATGCCGCATTCTTGGGGCTGACATTCACCAATCTAGGGTTTCTGGGGCATGACTCCGGCCACCGCCAGATGTTCAAGAAAGTCAGACACAATGACTGGGTTCTACTGGGCGTAGGATTCCTAACGGGCATGACGCCCAGCTGGTGGCAAGACAAGCACAACGCCCACCACCGGGCGCCCAACCAGTTGGAGATTGACGGCGATATAGAGGTCTCCCTCTTCGCATTCACCCAAGAACAGGCCATGACCATGAAGGGTATTGGCCGCATCACCGTTAAGCATCAGGCAGTATTGTTCTACCCATTGTTGATGTTGACTGCCATCAGCTTGCTGTTTGGTGGAATTGTCTACCAGATACGTAAAGAG